>JAYURB010000260.1:0-8467 GCA_043756425.1 Bacteroidota bacterium | reverse complement strand
AGGGCAATGATGCTGATCTTTCTGAACTTCTCAGTGAAGCTGATAAAGGTGAAATTGGCGCACTGTTTTTCTATAATTGCAATCCTGTTTACTCACTTCCAAATGGAGCAGCTTTTGCCAATTCAATAAAGAGAATTGAACTCTCTGTTGCCTTCGCCGATCGCGCCGAGGAAACAGCTTCACTTTGTAATTTCATTTGTCCTGATCATCATCCTTTGGAATCATGGTCAGATGCTGAACCTAAAAAAGGATTTTATTCATTCGGTCAACCTTCCATTTCACCATTATTCAATACCCGTCATATGCAGGAAAGTATGCTTGCCTGGGCGGGAACAACGGCAGCGTATCACGATTACTTATCGGCGAATTGGAAAAACATTGCCGGTGCTATGTCGTGGGATAAACTTATTCAGGACGGTGTTTATGAAATGCCTGCTGCTGCTTCCGGAAAATTTCCTTTCGCGGCCAATCTTTCTTCCATAGCTGAAGAAAAGAGTTCAGGTGGTATGGAAATGGTTGTATATGAAAATGCAGGAATGGGAAATGGAAATCAGGCAAACAATCCATGGCTTCAGGAATTACCGGATCCTGTTTCTAAAATTACCTGGGATAATTACTTGGCAATTTCTCCAAGAGATGCTCGTGATAAAGGATGGCGTCAGGGAAATATTGTATCCATTAAAACAGCGAACGGATCTATAAAAGCTCCGGTTCTAATTCAGCCAGGTCAGACTCCCGGAACGGTATCTATCGCTTTGGGTTATGGACGCACCAAGACGGGTAAAACGGCAGACAGTATAGGATGGAATGCTTATCCGCTTGTAGGCATGCAAAACGGTGCTTTAACATATTCGGGCCCGGTTGATATTCAAAAAACGGCTGACGAAGATTATATTTTCGCAGCTACACAGTCGCATCATACAATGATGGGACGTGCTATTGTAAAAGAAACAATACTTAGTGAATATATAAAGGATCCGAATGCCGGCAATGAAGCAGAACTTTTTGAAGTAAAAGCCGGTAAAGAAATTCTCAAAAAACCGGTAGAGGAAGTTACACTTTGGAATGAACATGAGCTCGGCAATCACCACTGGGGAATGTCTATTGATCTAAATTCCTGCATTGGATGCGGTGCTTGTGTTGTTGCTTGTACAGCGGAGAACAATGTTCCTGTAGTTGGTAAAAACGAAGTAATGCGCAGTCGTGAAATGCACTGGATTCGTATCGATCGTTATTATTCAAGCGATGCTGATCCTAAAGAAGGTGAAAAAGGCGATATAAAACTGATGGAAGATCCAAGCGATATGCCAATAGTTGTCTTCCAGCCTGTCATGTGCCAGCACTGTAATCACGCTCCTTGTGAAACTGTTTGTCCGGTGATCGCTACCAGTCATAGTTCTGAAGGATTGAATCAAATGATTTATAACCGTTGTGTAGGCACGCGCTATTGTGCAAACAACTGTCCGTATAAAGTTCGTCGATTTAACTGGTTCCGCTATACCGATAATCCTAAGTTCGACTACAATATGAATAACGATCTTGGAAAGATGGTATTGAATCCTGATGTTGTAGTTCGTTCACGCGGTGTAATGGAAAAGTGCAGCATGTGTGTTCAACGTTTACAGGAGGGCAAATTGAATGCTAAAAAAGCCGGCCGTACGATAAAGGATGGAGAAATTAATGTTGCCTGTGCACAAACTTGTCCTACCAATGCAATCACCTTTGGCGACTATAATATTCCTGACAGCAGGTTAAATCAAATGTGGAAGCCTAAAGAAAGAAGCTATCATCTCCTTGGTGAATTAAATATTCAACCCAATGTTTTTTACCAGACTAAGGTTAGAAACATAGAAGAAGGAAATGAAGCATAATAAAATTGTAACTGATCTTAAAGTGAAAGATTTTAAAGCATGAGTGTTAATCACGAAGCGGTTGTCCGGGACCCCCTAATACTCGGAAAGAAAACATACCATCAGATGACAGAAGAAATTTGTCGTCCGATAGAAGGGAAGGCCAATAAGTATTGGTGGGCCTCTTTCATTGTTGCATTTACTGCAATGATTTGGGGAATTATTTGCCTGGCCTATACGGTAGGAAACGGAATTGGTTCTTGGGGAGCAAATAAAACTGTCGGCTGGGCCTGGGATATTACAAATTTCGTTTGGTGGATCGGTATTGGTCACGCGGGAACACTTATTTCAGCTGTACTTCTTCTTTTTCGTCAACGCTGGAGAATGTCTATTAACCGTTCTGCAGAAGCGATGACAATCTTTGCTGTAATCTGTGCAGGACTATTTCCTGTATTTCACACAGGTCGTCCATGGCTAGATTACTGGATGCTTCCGCTTCCAAACCAATTCGGTTCACTTTGGGTAAACTTCAACTCTCCTTTGCTTTGGGATGTTTTTGCCATATCGACTTATTTTTCTGTTTCACTGGTTTTCTGGTATCTCGGACTACTTCCTGATCTGGCAACAATTCGTGACCGCTGCGTTACACCAACAAAAAGATTTATTTATGGAATCCTGTCCTTTGGATGGAAGGGAACTGCGCGTGACTGGCACCGTTTTGAAGAGGTTTCTCTGGTATTAGCCGGACTTTCTACACCACTTGTATTGTCGGTTCATACTATCGTATCTTTTGACTTTGCAACATCAATTGTTCCGGGATGGCACACAACAATTTTCCCGCCTTATTTCGTTGCAGGAGCTATCTTTTCAGGATTTGCAATGGTATTGACATTGATGATTGTTGCCCGAAAAGTTCTTGGTCTCGAAGAATATATTTCCATACAACATATTGAACTGATGAATAAAATCATCATTCTTACCGGTTCAATTGTCGGCATAGCATATATAACGGAGTTCTTCATGGCATGGTATTCAGGTGTTCAATATGAAAGCTATGCATTTATGAACCGTGCATTCGGACCATACTGGTGGGCGTATTGGAGTATGATGACTTGTAATGTAATCACACCACAATTGTTTTGGGTTAGAAAAATTCGTACGAGCGTTATGGCTACATTTATCATTTCTATCTTCGTTAACATTGGTATGTGGTTCGAGCGTTTTGTAATTATCGTAACATCGCTTCACCGTGATTTTCTTCCCTCAAGCTGGGTAATGTATTCACCTACTTACATTGAAGTTGGAATTTTCGTCGGCACAATTGGATTGTTTTTTACCTGTTTCCTGATATTTTCACGAGTTTTCCCGGTAATAGCACTGGCTGAATTAAAGACGATCATCAAAAAAGCAGGTAATCAGTATAAGAAAAAAGGTATTTAATATGGGAAAAACTATATACGGGATTTTTGACGATGAAGAAACGCTTATGGAGGCAATTCCTTCGCTTAAAGAGCAGGGAGTCGTTTGCAAAGACGTTCAGAGTCCGTTTCCTATACACGGCATTGAGGCTTTATTGAATGTTCCAAGAACAAGAATATCCATTACTTCATTCATGTATGGAATAACAGGAACTTCTTTTGCTTTGTGGATGGTATGGTACATGATGATTCATGACTGGCCTATTAATATTGGCGGTAAACCGAATTTCTTTTTGTACATGAATCTTCCTGCATTCATTCCTGTTACCTTCGAATTAACAGTATTCTGCGCTGCTCACGGTATGGCTCTTACTTTCTTACTAAGGAGTAAATTACTTCCCGGAGTGACTGCACCCATTCCACATTCAAGAATTACAGATGATAAATTTGTACTTCACGTAGATGTGAAAGATGAAAACCAAACCAACGATGTAGCTGAAATTTTAAAAACAGCCGGTGCTCAAGAAGTCTTATTTAAATCCATGCAATTTTCCTGATCAGAAAGATGAAAAAAGTCTTCCATTATATAATACCAGTTGTTTGTCTCGTACAACTATCCTCTTGCACATATGAGGATATGAAGAAACCCGGGGATGAATTCATGCCTGACATGTACCGTTCTCCTTCTTACGAGACGTATTCTTCCAATCCGAATTTTGCGGACAGTAGCACTGCGCGTCAGCCGGTTGCAGGAACCATAGCTCGCGGCGATGCCATTTACACAGACTATGACAGGCTTCCGTATCCGTATCCGAATTCTCCGGAGGGGTATGAGGAGGCAGGGTTAAAACTTTCGAATCCTATTTCGAATACTGCGGAAAATATGGCTGAAGGGAAACGCCTTTATGAAAATTACTGTACGCATTGTCATGGTGCAACGGGCCAGGGCGATGGACTTGTAGTTCAGCGTAACGGTCCGCCTCCGCCATCGTATACTTCAGAAGCATTAAAAAATTTACCGGTAGGAAAAATGTACCACACAATTCAGTGGGGAAAAAACATGATGGGTTCTCACGCTTCTCAATTGACTCCAACCCAGCGCTGGAAAATAATAATGCATGTTCAAACCCTACAGCACCCTGCAGGTCAGACAGCATCACCGGTTCAGGCTGATTCATCAGCCGGCCAAACAAAAAAAATGTAATCAGATTCAACAATTGCCACGATACGATGGACAGAAAATACGAGCTTACACGAAATAATAAAATGATTCCAATGATCATGGTAGCGATTGGAATTGCTGCTATTGTCGTGGGATTTATGACAGATAAGACACGCGCATGGGCTGTCCTTCTGCAAAATAATTTCTATTTCACAGCCATATCTTTGGCCGGAACGTTTTTTATAGCATTTAATTATGCTGCTCAAGCCGGCTGGTCGGTCGCTGTAAAAAGGGTGCCTGAAGCGATGAGCGGATTCCTTAAATTTGGAATGCTGGGAATGATTCTGATATTCATATTTGGTCATCACGATCTTTATCATTGGACTCATCCTGAATTGTACGATCCTAAAAGTCCTGAATACGATGCTATCATGGTAGGAAAATCCGGATTTTTAAATATTCCTTTCTTCGTAACCCGTTTAATTGCCTATGCAGCAATCTGGGTAGGATTTACCTACATGCTGCGTAAGCATAGTTTAATGGAAGATCAGGAGGGCGGACTAAGTCATTATAAAAAATGCATTACATTATCTGCTGTATTTTTGGTATTGTTTGCAATAACTTCATCCACTTCAGCTTGGGATTTTCTGATGAGTATAGACTCACACTGGTTTAGCACACTCTTTGGTTGGTATACATTTATCGGTTTATTTGTTAGTGGAATGGCCATGATGTGTATGTTCCTTATTTATCTTTACAACCGGGGATATATGCAGCATTTAACAGAAAATCATTTCCACGATGTAGGAAAGTTTATGTTTGCTTTCTCAATATTCTGGACTTACTTGTGGTTTTCACAATTTATGTTGATCTGGTATGCAAACCTTCCGGAAGAAGTTGTTTATTATCAGGTTCGCTGGACTTACTTCCGCACACTTTGGGCATTTAATTTATTAATAAATTTCTGTGCTCCTTTCCTAGTTCTTATGACACGGGATGCAAAAAGACAAAGAGGAGTTTTAATGGTTGCAGGAATTATTATTCTGGTGGGACATTGGATAGATGTATTTGTTATGGTAATGCCCGGTACAGTTGGCGCTGACTGGCACATTGGTTTCGTAGAAATAGGCACTGCCATAGGTTATCTCGGCTTATTCATATTTGTTACTCTTACTGAATTAAGCAAGGCTTCTTTGGTGCCGAAAAATCATCCAATGCTTGCAGAAAGTTTACATCACCATATTTAATAAGACGGTCTATAATTAAAGTTTAATAGAAAAAAGAAAAAATCATCCATGATAACTTTGTTGACATATATAGTAATTGTTTTAGGCCTTCTGACTGCATGGAGGTTGATGAGGGTCATGGAACTGGTGCGCGACCTTCGTGGTGAAGAAGATGTCATCACAAAAAAGGATAATCTTTTCAATGGAAGGATGTCTATGGTTTTTATGATTGTCTGTTTCATCGGCATGATATACTTTACAATAGATGCAAAAAAATATCTGCTTCCGATTTCAGCCAGCAAGCATGGTTTGCTAACCGACAGTTATCTCTATACCAACTTTGCTCTCATCTGTGTTGTGTTCTTTATTTGCCAATTTCTTTTATTTTATTATGCCTTCAAATACAGACATAAAAAAGGAGAGAAAGCATATTTCTATCCGGATGACCACAAACTTGAATTAATCTGGACTGTTATTCCTGCAATTGTTTTGATTGGACTAATCGTATACGGACTTAAACTATGGATAAACATTACCGCGCCTGCTCCGGCTGATGCAATGGTTATTGAACTTTATGGAAAACAGTTTGACTGGACAGCCCGTTATAGCGGACAGGACAACAAGCTGGGTCATGCTAATTTTAAATTAATTACCGATGAAAATCCTTTAGGAGTTGATGTAAATGATCCAACTTCTAAAGATGATAGAATTGCGAAAGAACTTCATTTGCCTGTAAATTCAAAAATTCTGTTTAAATTTCATTCGCGTGATATAATCCATAGTGCATACATGCCGCATCTCCGTGCGCAGATGAACGTTGTACCGGGTATGACTACAGAGTTTTTTGTGGAACCTACAATTACAACGGACAGCATGCGTACAATTCTTAACAATCCCAAATTTGATTATGTGGTATTGTGCAATAAAATATGCGGTGTGGCACATTACAATATGCGAATGAAACTTGTTATAGAAAGTCCTGAAGCTTTTAAACGTTGGTATAAAGGACAGGACTATGTCTTTTCACGTGAGACTGCTCCACTAAAAACTGATTCTGCTAAAACCGCTCTACTTCCCACCAGTAATTCAACCATAATTGCCGGTAAATAATTTTAATTAATAGTATTGTTTTAAGTATATAAATTACAAAAATAATGTCTACTCATTCTTCCGATCATGCGGTTCACGTTCACGAAGAACATGATCATGAGCATCACGACACTTTCTGGACAAAGTATGTGTTCAGCCAGGACCATAAGATGATTTCAAAGCAGTTTCTCGTAACTGCTATTGTTATGGCTCTTGTCGCAATGATCATGTCTTTAATATTCAGATTACAACTTGGCTGGCCCAATGAAAAATTTCCAATAATCGAAAAACTAATCGGCCATTGGGGAAAAGGCGGGAAGCTGGACCCTAGTTTTTACCTTGCTCTTGTTACAATTCACGGTACAATTATGGTGTTTTTCGTTTTGACAGGTGGATTATCCGGAACGTTTAGTAATCTTCTTATTCCTTTCCAGGTTGGTGCGCGGGATATGGCTTCAGGCTTTCTTAATATGTTATCGTACTGGTTTTTCTTTGGAAGCTGTGCTGTTATGACCGCATCTTTATTTGTTCAGTCGGGCCCTGCTTCAGCCGGATGGACAATCTATCCACCTCTTAGTGCACTACCTCAGGCTATTCCCGGATCCGGGCTTGGGATGACTCTATGGCTTATTAGTATGGTACTTTTCATTGCTTCTGCATTGTTAGGTGGCATCAATTATGTTGTTACAATTATCAATCTACGTACAAAGGGAATGAGCATGACACGCCTTCCTCTTACTATTTGGGCTTTCTTTATTACTGCTATTCTTGGTATACTTTCTTTCCCTGTACTTTTTGCTGCAGCTTTATTGTTATTATTTGACCGTAGCTTCGGTACAAGTTTTTATCTATCCGACATTTTCATTAACGGTGCTCCGCTTCATTATTCCGGTGGTAGCCCCATTCTCTTTCAGCACTTATTCTGGTTTCTGGGTCACCCGGAAGTTTATATCGTACTTCTTCCTGCCCTTGGACTTGCTTCAGAAGTTATTTCAACGCAATCGCGCAAACCAATTTTTGGTTATAAAGCGATGATTGGTTCCATGTTAGTTATTGCCTTCCTTTCTTTTATCGTTTGGGGTCACCATATGTTTATTACGGGAATGAATCCTTTCCTGGGTTCTGTATTCGTATTTACAACACTGCTGGTTGCCATCCCTTCGGCGGTTAAAGTGTTTAATTATCTTGCCACACTCTGGAAAGCAAATATTGTTTTATCACCTGCCATGCTTTTTGCCATCGGCTTGGTTTCGTTTTTCATCTCCGGCGGATTAACAGGAATTATTCTTGGAGATTCAGCCTTAGATATTAATCTTCACGATACATATTTTGTTGTTGCTCACTTCCATATTGTAATGGGAAGTTCAGCAATCTTTGGAATGTTTGCAGGTATCTATCACTGGTTCCCGAGAATGTTTGGAAGGATGATGGATAAACGATTGGGCTTTATGCATTTCTGGCTTACGATAGTATCCGTTTACGGAACATTCTTTCCAATGCACTTCATTGGATTATCAGGAGCTCCCCGTCGTTACTATGCTTATACTGCTTACGAAGGATTTGATGCCGCTATTAATATAAACGTACTCGTTTCTATATTTGCTATTCTCGGCGGACTTGCGCAGTTTATCTTTGTCTTCAACTTTTTTTACAGCATGTATCGCGGAAAACGCTCTACACAAAATCCGTGGAATTCAAATACGATCGAATGGACAGCACCAG
>JAYURB010000259.1:0-3521 GCA_043756425.1 Bacteroidota bacterium | reverse complement strand
TTCTACTCCAAGTCATAATGATATTTGTGTTTATGCTGTAGGGCCTTGCGGACAAAGCCCGCAGACTTGTATTATGATTTCTCTTGATCCGAATTGTCCGCCTCCTTGTGTCAATCCTCCAACACCATTGACTATTACCGGTCCACAAATACTTTGTCCCGGATCTGTTGCACAATACTGCATTACCATGCCGGCCAATTCAAATGCTACTGCCTTTCATTGGTGGATAGATCGTAACGCTACACCGTCATTGTCATTCAGTCCGCCCGGCCAACCGGTTGTTGTAGATGTTGTAATCCCTGCTGTGAGCGGGCAAACAACGATTTGCATAAACGTTTATGTTCCGACAGGTTATACCGGTGGTTCACAAGGACAGGAAGTTGAAGTAGAGGCTTTAAGTGGTCCGTGTGTTTCAAACAACCATGTTGAAATTGATGATATATTTGGTGGAGTAGTGGATGATGGAAATCCTTGCACATTCGATTATTGTGGTAGTGGCCAGATTTTCCATACTAATGTGACGGATGGCGCACCTGGAGTTGACGATGGAAATCCTTGTACTTCCGATGTATGCTTAAGT
The DNA here is from genome assembly GCA_043756425.1 of Bacteroidota bacterium. GTDB lineage: Bacteria > Bacteroidota > Bacteroidia > AKYH767-A > 2013-40CM-41-45 > JADKIH01. The sequence continues at coordinate 2,941 of JAYURB010000259.1, read as the reverse complement.
GGCCAGACTCTTCATAATCCAATTGGTGGTACGACAATTCCTCCAACAGCAGGTCCATTAACAGGTCAGGGTACATTTTCAGGTTCGCTTCCATGGAATGCTAATTTGACAATGTGTTCTGCGGGGACTTACCAGATTTGTGTTCCACCCATACCCGGCGCAGTAAGTTATAAATGGACTTTTGACCATGCTACTATTCCTGCCCTGACTTACCCGGGTGGATTATCAACTATTACAACTACTTATAATTGTATTGATGTCAATATTCCACAAGGATACAATCCTAACCCTAATAATCCAATGGAAGTTGAAGTTAGAGGAGTCAATTGTATAGGTACCGGACATCATAGTGAGATTGGTATTTTAATAGTTAATTCACTTGCCCAGCCTGGAAATATAAATGGTTTAATTTCTGTATGTAAGAGTCAGACAAAATTATATTCCATTTCTCAGGTTCCCGGGGCAACGTCTTATGCATGGACTATTACCGGCGGCGCATCTATTGTTTCCGGACAAGGAACAACAAGTGTAAGTGTTGATTTTTCAACAACAACGGCAACTCCTGTTGTATTAAGTGTATATGCAACTTCTCCTAATTGTACAAATTCTCCAGTGCGGACGTTGAATATAACCGTGATTTTAAATTGCAAAGTATCCGGCCAACAATTATTGCCTACTGAAGAAATTAATTTAAGCAATATTGATGAAATAAAAGTCTATCCAAACCCAACTTCCGGAAATGCTACATTGTCTATAAACTCATCATTCGAAAGCAAGGTAAACATGAAGGTATTTGACATAATTGGTAAAATAATAATCGATCAGGACCTTATGATTACGGAAGGCATGAATACCAATGAAATCAAAATGGAGAATGTACTACCGGGAATGTATTTTATTACTTTAAGATCACTTGTTTCAGGAACTACCACCCTGCAGCTAATAGTTGAATAATTATTAAAAGTTTACCATAAGGAATCCCTCTTCTTTTTAAGAAGAGGGATTTTTTTATGTAATTCCGGCGAATAAAATTTCTCCAGTTTTTACTTGTCAATCCACGATGAATGTGACAAGTTACACAGCAGGGGCATTTGGATACCCCTAATTCTGTTTTTTAGATTCAACAAATTAATTGGCAATAAAAAGTTTGGAATAAAAAGTCTAAAATGAATAAGCCTTTAAAATAAAAAGAGGCTGCTTTTCAGCAACCTCTTATTCATGTGTGTGAAAAATTTTAACGTGTTCTTTTAACGTTTTTCGGATCCTTGTCTAGCCTGAACTTCATCTATATTCCTGGGCTTTGTTACTAACGATGATATATTTAATAAACTTTCTACATTTTCACGAAGTGTAATAAGCATTTGTGAATCATTTAAATTGTTGTAATCCGTTTTAACAATAACCGTTGCATCAGGACCGGATTTGAAAGAGGTTGTTACAGTCGCTAAATCCATTGTAAGCGGAAGATTTTGAATTTTTAGAAATTTTCCCTGTGAAAATAATCCCTTTATTTCATTAACTATTTCAATTGAAACTTTGAATTTTTTTGTTCCGGTAAATGCTGTGAATCGTTTTCCTTCAAATGTTGCTATACCATCCGATCTTAATTCTATGCTGTATTCAGGTGTTATTGTTCTTGAACCAAAGTGTTCTATCTTTAAAATGTTATATCCTGAATAATTGGTATTCTGAGCAATTTTTGCTAAAACCGTACCGCTACTCTCAGTTGTGTTATTCAGTTGAGCTAATTCTTCTTTTTGGCATCCTGTTAAGATTAGGATAGAAGAGCAGAGCATAAAAATGCAGGAAATCATTCCTGTCATTTTGCTGTTGTTTGTTGTATTTGCTTTCATGGTCTGTGTTTTTAAAAATGGTGAAGTGTGGTCTTGAATTATGGATCAAATGTATATTTTACTGTTTTCATGGAAAGCGAGAATGATCAATCAGAATTGATTATTGTTTAGATGGCATGATTTATTGAGTATTCGGGAAAAGACTTTCTTAAACATTGAGCAAAGTGTTTCAAAAATTTATGATAAATATTTGTGTTGCCTTCGTTGCGAACCGTTGCGGATCGTGGCGCCTTTGCATTAAAATTCCGGATCAAAATATTTCCTAAAAAATTAACTTTTGCACGTGTTTTTGTGTTTCATATTAATTATTAATAATCTCTTGAAAAGGCGGACATCAGATTAATAAAAGGATTGATAAATAAAAAATTACAATAATGAAGAAGAATAGTCTCCCATTCCGAGTTAATGGTTTTCTTTTATCTTAAAAATGAACAAATTGTTTTAAAAATTCTTCTTTTCTATTGCGACCTATATTCAGATGTGAACCGTCTGTCATAGTTACATAGCCGGCATTTCCTCTCACATACTTTTTAATATGTGAAATGTTGATCAAATGTGAATTATGAATTCTGAAAAAATTATTTCCTTCCAATAAGTTTTCTACTTCTTTTAGGGTTTTAGTAATAACAATTTTTTCTTTTGTCTTCAGAAAAATTGTAGTGTAGTTACTGTCTGATTCACAATGCACAATGTCGTCTACTGCAAGAAAAATTAATCCGTCAGAACAAGGGAAAGCAACCTGATTAACGGTTCGTTTGCCTTCGTTTAGGTTTTTATAAAGTGAAGGTAAATGCTGGTTGAAATATTTTTTCTTATTACTTTTTACCCTCTCAACTGCAGCGATTAACTCATGTGGCATTACCGGTTTAATCAAATAATCTAAGGCACTTGAACGAATTGCCTGCACAGTGTATTTATCAAAAGAAGTTGTAAAAATTACCTCAAACTCAGGATCTTTAATTTTTTGAAGCATTTCAAATCCTGTCATATCCGGCATTTCTACATCAAGAAAAACCAGATTGGGCTTGTGTTTCTTTATTGCTTTTATCCCTTCCTTAGCGGAATGGCATACGGCCGATATTTCAATG
>JAYURB010000258.1:0-8509 GCA_043756425.1 Bacteroidota bacterium | reverse complement strand
GCGATGAAGAAAAGAAAAAATTTATTGGCGTTAAAAAAGAAGATACCATTCGTTTTAATCCTATGAAAGCATTTACAAGTGAAGCAGAAGTATCTGCCGCTTTACGAGTAGATAAAACAACTCCGGCTTTGCATTCAGATTATAATTTTCATGTTAAAACAGTAAATAAAATTGAGAAAGCGGAAATAAATCAAGAGTTATTTGACAAAGCATTGGGAGAGGCCGTTGTTGCTAGTGAAGATGAATTTCGCACAAAGATTCGCGAAGGAATTGCTTCATACTTTGAAAAGGAAAGCGACAAAAAACTTCAGAAGGATGTAAAGGTTAAATTTCTTAAAGAAAGCAACATTCCATTGCCTGAAGATTTTCTTAAACGCATGCTTAAAGCAAGGCAGGAAAAGCCTGTAGAAGACCATGACTTTGATCACGAATTTCATCATGTTATTGAAGATCTTAAATGGAATCTGATTGTCGAGAAAATAGCTTTAGAGCAATCAATTAGTATTTCTGAAGATGAAATTGAAGGAATTGCAGGAGTAATGATATCGCAACAATTTGCGCAATATGGAATAGCACCTCCGGAAGATGAAAAGCTTGACGAAATGATTACCGGTTATCTCAAAAAAGACGATAACTTTGAAAGAATGGAAAGGTCTTTAAGAGGACAAAAAGTCTTTGACTATTTGAAGAATAGTTTGAAACTGGAGAAAGTCGAAATGACCTATGCTGATTTTACTGCCAAGCTGCAGGAAAAGGACCAGCATGAGATGGAACACCATCATTAATGGACTTTCTAATTGATTGATATTTTTGTTTAGCACTTATTAGTGAGCATTTTATATATAGGTTTCCTTTTTATTGTTGAAACAAAATAATAAGCGCAAGTCTTTTTCTGCTAAATGTCTGATTTGCAGAATAATTTTTCCTTTTTGTTTAAAACTATTTAATTGTTGTGTTCGTATAGCATGGCTGCCGCATATTTTTGATTCGGTGAAATATAATGGCAGAAAATCCGTCTTATTAATTAGCTAAATATTTTAAAAGGAAAAAAATTATGAATTATTCAGATGAGTTTCGCAAGTATGCAGTTAAGCATCGCGGAATTAGCAGCGTTACTGTTGACAGTTTTGTTTCAGCCGTTCGTGCAGATTACATTTCCCCAACCATCATTGAAGAACGTCAGTTAAACATTGCAACAATGGATGTTTTTTCCCGACTGATGATGGACAGGATTATATTCCTTGGAGTAGGGATTAATGATTATGTATCAAATATTATCCAGGCCCAGCTACTTTTTCTTGAATCTGTGGATGCAAAAAAAGATATTCAGATATATATGAATAGTCCGGGTGGATCAGTTTATGCAGGCTTGGGAATTTACGATACGATGCAGTTTATTCAGCCAACCATTGCAACAATTTGTACAGGAATGGCAGCTTCCATGGCAGCGGTATTGATGTGTGCAGGAGCAAAAGGTAAACGTGCAGCTTTGAAGCATGCAAGGATTATGATCCATCAGCCAATGGGAGGAGCAGAAGGACAGGCATCAGATATAGAAATCACAGCCAGAGAGATTCAAAAACTCAAAAAGGAGCTTTATGAAATCATTGCTTCTCACAGCGGACAGGAATTTGATAAGGTTTATAAGGATTCAGACAGAGATTATTGGATGACAGCCGAAGAAGCCAAAGCATATGGAATGATTGACGAAGTTTTAACACGAAAGAAAGTCTGATTTCCGGAAATAAGAGTTAATAAATGGAAATTGAGCCTCATAAAGGCTCAATTTTCGCTTTTATGAGGTTTTAAATTTGAACTTTTTTCTATAATTTGCGTTTGTAAAATTGATATTACTGTTCTAAGTATGAAAAACCCAAAAGATATAAAATGTTCATTTTGCGGCCGTGATAAAAGTGAAACCTATGTACTAATTGCAGGCATAACAGGTCATATTTGTGACCAATGCATTCAGCAGGCTCAGAATATTTTGAGCGATGAAATGAACAATAAGCTGAAAAGCAATATCAATACCCATCTTACCTTACTCAAGCCAATGGAAATCAAGAAGTTTCTTGATCAATACGTCATTGGACAGGAAGATGCTAAAAAGGTATTATCGGTTGCAGTTTACAATCATTACAAAAGAATATCCAGCAAGACCAAAAAGCAAGACGATGTTGAAATTGAGAAGTCCAATATCATATTAGTAGGTGAAACAGGCACAGGCAAAACACTGCTTGCGCGTACAATTGCCAAAATGCTTAATGTTCCTTTTTGTATTGCTGATGCTACTGTTCTTACGGAAGCAGGTTATGTTGGAGAAGATGTTGAGAGTATTCTATCCCGACTTTTGCAGGCTTCGGATTATGATGTTGCCTCGGCAGAAAGAGGAATAGTATATATTGATGAAATTGATAAAATAGCCAGAAAAAGTGACAATCCTTCCATTACCCGCGATGTCAGTGGTGAAGGAGTTCAGCAGGCTTTGCTTAAATTATTGGAAGGCTCCATAGTAAACGTGCCTCCACAAGGAGGAAGAAAGCATCCGGAACAAAAGATGATAGCCATGAATACGCAAAATGTTCTTTTCATTTGCGGAGGAGCATTCGACGGAATAGAAAAGAAAATTGCCAAGCGTCTTCACATGAATGCAATCGGATACAAAGCCCGTGAGCACGATAATATTGACAAGACAAATTATTTGCAATATATAAGTCCGGTCGATTTAAAAGCCTTTGGAATAATACCGGAATTAATAGGCAGGCTTCCTGTAATTACCCATTTGGAACCACTGGACAAAGCCACACTTCGATCAATCCTTACTGATCCCAAAAATGCTTTGGTCAAACAATATGAAAAACTTTTCCAGCTCGAGTCCGTGAGTCTGATTTTTGAGAAGAATGTACTTGATTTCATTGTTGACAAAGCTTTTGAATTTAAACTTGGAGCACGTGGACTTCGTTCCATTTGTGAAGCAATATTGTTGGATGCCATGTATGAAATACCTTCAGCAAAGAACAATGCAAAAGAGTTTACGGTAACACTTGCTTATGCAAATGAGAAATTTGCCAAAGCGAATGTGAATAAGTTGAAGGTGGCTTGATTTTTTAATTTTTTCAAAGGTTGTTTCTTCAATTTTCTTTTAAATTACTGTGTTTTCAACATAAAATCTTTGATTCTAAAAGCCTCAGGTTACAGGAATTATAATTGTTGAAATTTTTTTTGAACAGAATTTGGTAAATAAGATGATTCTTGTACCTTTGCAGTCCTTAAAAAAGGGCGAAAACCAATAAATTACACAACTCTAATAAGTTAGATACCGAAAGAATGCCTACGATACAGCAGTTAGTTCGTAAAGGACGTACCAAATTGATTGATAAAAGCAAGTCACCAGCACTTGTTTCTTGTCCGCAGCGCCGCGGAGTATGTACCAGAGTGTACACTACTACTCCAAAGAAGCCAAATTCAGCAATGCGTAAAGTTGCCCGTGTACGTTTGACTAACAAATTTGAAGTTACTGCCTATATTCCGGGTGAAGGACATAACTTACAGGAGCACTCCATTGTAATGATTCGCGGAGGCAGGGTTAAAGATTTACCGGGAGTACGTTACCACATCATTCGTGGTACGCTTGATACAGCAGGAGTTGATGGTCGCAAACAACAAAGAAGTAAATACGGCACGAAGCGTCCAAAAGAGGGTGCTGCAGTTAAAAAATAATATAGAAAAGTTAAAGAAATAGAATAATGCGTAAGTCGAAGCCCAAAAAGAGAATTCTGTTACCGGACCCTAAGTTCAACGATACACTTGTTACACGTTTTGTGAACAACATGATGTACGGTGGAAACAAGAGTACAGCTTATGGAATTTTTTATGCAGCCCTGAACCGTGTGGAGGAGAAAATGAAGGAAAGTGGTTTAGATGTATGGAAAAAAGCAATGACTAACGTAATGCCTACAGTAGAAGTAAAAAGTCGTCGTGTAGGTGGAGCAACATTCCAGATTCCAAGCGAAATTCGCCCGGATCGCAGAATTGCTCTAACTATTAAATGGTTAATAAGTTATTCACGCAATCGCAATGAAAAATCGATGGCTGAGAAACTTGCCAGCGAAATTGTAGCAGCTTCAAAAGGTGAAGGTGCAGCAGTGAAGAAAAAAGAAGATACCCATAGAATGGCAGAGGCGAATAAGGCTTTCTCTCATTTTAAGGTTTAATAAAATAATTGGAGACGCGTTTCAAAGAAGAGACGCATTGCAATGCGTCTCTTCTTTGAAACGCGTCTCCAATTATTTTATTAAACCTTAAAATGAGAGAAAGCCTTATTCGCCTCTGCCATTCTATGGGTATCTTCTTTTTTCTTCACTGCTGCACCTTCACCTTTTGAAGCTGCTACAATTTCGCTGGCAAGTTTCTCAGCCATCGATTTTTCATTGCGATTGCGTGAATAACTTATTAACCATTTAATAGTTAGAGCAATTCTGCGATCCGGGCGAATTTCGCTTGGAATCTGGAATGTTGCTCCACCTACACGACGACTTTTTACTTCTACTGTAGGCATTACGTTAGTCATTGCTTTTTTCCATACATCTAAACCACTTTCCTTCATTTTCTCCTCCACACGGTTCAGGGCTGCATAAAAAATTCCATAAGCTGTACTCTTGTTTCCACCGTACATCATGTTGTTCACAAAACGTGTAACAAGTGTATCGTTGAACTTAGGGTCCGGTAACAGAATTCTCTTTTTGGGCTTCGACTTACGCATTATTCTATTTCTTTAACTTTTCTATATTATTTTTTAACTGCAGCACCCTCTTTTGGACGCTTCGTGCCGTATTTACTTCTTTGTTGTTTGCGACCATCAACTCCTGCTGTATCAAGCGTACCACGAATGATGTGGTAACGTACTCCCGGTAAATCTTTAACCCTGCCTCCGCGAATCATTACAATGGAGTGCTCCTGTAAGTTATGTCCTTCACCCGGAATATAGGCAGTAACTTCAAATTTGTTAGTCAAACGTACACGGGCAACTTTACGCATTGCTGAATTTGGCTTCTTTGGAGTAGTAGTGTACACTCTGGTACATACTCCGCGGCGCTGCGGACAAGAAACAAGTGCTGGTGACTTGCTTTTATCAATCAATTTGGTACGTCCTTTACGAACTAACTGCTGTATCGTAGGCATTCTTTCGGTATCTAACTTATTAGAGTTGTGTAATTTATTGGTTTTCGCCCTTTTTTAAGGACTGCAAAGGTACAAGAATCATCTTATTTACCAAATTCTGTTCAAAAAAAATTTCAACAATTATAATTCCTGTAACCTGAGGCTTTTAGAATCAAAGATTTTATGTTGAAAACACAGTAATTTAAAAGAAAATTGAAGAAACAACCTTTGAAAAAATTAAAAAATCAAGCCACCTTCAACTTATTCACATTCGCTTTGGCAAATTTCTCATTTGCATAAGCAAGTGTTACCGTAAACTCTTTTGCATTGTTCTTTGCTGAAGGTATTTCATACATGGCATCCAACAATATTGCTTCACAAATGGAACGAAGTCCACGTGCTCCAAGTTTAAATTCAAAAGCTTTGTCAACAATGAAATCAAGTACATTCTTCTCAAAAATCAGACTCACGGACTCGAGCTGGAAAAGTTTTTCATATTGTTTGACCAAAGCATTTTTGGGATCAGTAAGGATTGATCGAAGTGTGGCTTTGTCCAGTGGTTCCAAATGGGTAATTACAGGAAGCCTGCCTATTAATTCCGGTATTATTCCAAAGGCTTTTAAATCGACCGGACTTATATATTGCAAATAATTTGTCTTGTCAATATTATCGTGCTCACGGGCTTTGTATCCGATTGCATTCATGTGAAGACGCTTGGCAATTTTCTTTTCTATTCCGTCGAATGCTCCTCCGCAAATGAAAAGAACATTTTGCGTATTCATGGCTATCATCTTTTGTTCCGGATGCTTTCTTCCTCCTTGTGGAGGCACGTTTACTATGGAGCCTTCCAATAATTTAAGCAAAGCCTGCTGAACTCCTTCACCACTGACATCGCGGGTAATGGAAGGATTGTCACTTTTTCTGGCTATTTTATCAATTTCATCAATATATACTATTCCTCTTTCTGCCGAGGCAACATCATAATCCGAAGCCTGCAAAAGTCGGGATAGAATACTCTCAACATCTTCTCCAACATAACCTGCTTCCGTAAGAACAGTAGCATCAGCAATACAAAAAGGAACATTAAGCATTTTGGCAATTGTACGCGCAAGCAGTGTTTTGCCTGTGCCTGTTTCACCTACTAATATGATATTGGACTTCTCAATTTCAACATCGTCTTGCTTTTTGGTCTTGCTGGATATTCTTTTGTAATGATTGTAAACTGCAACCGATAATACCTTTTTAGCATCTTCCTGTCCAATGACGTATTGATCAAGAAACTTCTTGATTTCCATTGGCTTGAGTAAGGTAAGATGGGTATTGATATTGCTTTTCAGCTTATTGTTCATTTCATCGCTCAAAATATTCTGAGCCTGCTGAATGCATTGGTCACAAATATGACCTGTTATGCCTGCAATTAGTACATAGGTTTCACTTTTATCACGGCCGCAAAATGAACATTTTATATCTTTTGGGTTTTTCATACTTAGAACAGTAATATCAATTTTACAAACGCAAATTATAGAAAAAAGTTCAAATTTAAAACCTCATAAAAGCGAAAATTGAGCCTTTATGAGGCTCAATTTCCATTTATTAACTCTTATTTCCGGAAATCAGACTTTCTTTCGTGTTAAAACTTCGTCAATCATTCCATATGCTTTGGCTTCTTCGGCTGTCATCCAATAATCTCTGTCTGAATCCTTATAAACCTTATCAAATTCCTGTCCGCTGTGAGAAGCAATGATTTCATAAAGCTCCTTTTTGAGTTTTTGAATCTCTCTGGCTGTGATTTCTATATCTGATGCCTGTCCTTCTGCTCCTCCCATTGGCTGATGGATCATAATCCTTGCATGCTTCAAAGCTGCACGTTTACCTTTTGCTCCTGCACACATCAATACCGCTGCCATGGAAGCTGCCATTCCTGTACAAATTGTTGCAATGGTTGGCTGAATAAACTGCATCGTATCGTAAATTCCCAAGCCTGCATAAACTGATCCACCCGGACTATTCATATATATCTGAATATCTTTTTTTGCATCCACAGATTCAAGAAAAAGTAGCTGGGCCTGGATAATATTTGATACATAATCATTAATCCCTACTCCAAGGAATATAATCCTGTCCATCATCAGTCGGGAAAAAACATCCATTGTTGCAATGTTTAACTGACGTTCTTCAATGATGGTTGGGGAAATGTAATCTGCACGAACGGCTGAAACAAAACTGTCAACAGTAACGCTGCTAATTCCGCGATGCTTAACTGCATACTTGCGAAACTCATCTGAATAATTCATAATTTTTTTCCTTTTAAAATATTTAGCTAATTAATAAGACGGATTTTCTGCCATTATATTTCACCGAATCAAAAATATGCGGCAGCCATGCTATACGAACACAACAATTAAATAGTTTTAAACAAAAAGGAAAAATTATTCTGCAAATCAGACATTTAGCAGAAAAAGACTTGCGCTTATTATTTTGTTTCAACAATAAAAAGGAAACCTATATATAAAATGCTCACTAATAAGTGCTAAACAAAAATATCAATCAATTAGAAAGTCCATTAATGATGGTGTTCCATCTCATGCTGGTCCTTTTCCTGCAGCTTGGCAGTAAAATCAGCATAGGTCATTTCGACTTTCTCCAGTTTCAAACTATTCTTCAAATAGTCAAAGACTTTTTGTCCTCTTAAAGACCTTTCCATTCTTTCAAAGTTATCGTCTTTTTTGAGATAACCGGTAATCATTTCGTCAAGCTTTTCATCTTCCGGAGGTGCTATTCCATATTGCGCAAATTGTTGCGATATCATTACTCCTGCAATTCCTTCAATTTCATCTTCAGAAATACTAATTGATTGCTCTAAAGCTATTTTCTCGACAATCAGATTCCATTTAAGATCTTCAATAACATGATGAAATTCGTGATCAAAGTCATGGTCTTCTACAGGCTTTTCCTGCCTTGCTTTAAGCATGCGTTTAAGAAAATCTTCAGGCAATGGAATGTTGCTTTCTTTAAGAAATTTAACCTTTACATCCTTCTGAAGTTTTTTGTCGCTTTCCTTTTCAAAGTATGAAGCAATTCCTTCGCGAATCTTTGTGCGAAATTCATCTTCACTAGCAACAACGGCCTCTCCCAATGCTTTGTCAAATAACTCTTGATTTATTTCCGCTTTCTCAATTTTATTTACTGTTTTAACATGAAAATTATAATCTGAATGCAAAGCCGGAGTTGTTTTATCTACTCGTAAAGCGGCAGATACTTCTGCTTCACTTGTAAATGCTTTCATAGGATTAAAACGAATGGTATCTTCTTTTTTAACGCCAATAAATTTTTTCTTTTCTTCATCGCT
>JAYURB010000257.1:0-8538 GCA_043756425.1 Bacteroidota bacterium | reverse complement strand
AAGCTTCTTCAATCAGCGTTTTTTCATTCGCCATAAAACTGGTAGGATTATTAAATCGGACCTTCTTCTCAAGACGCGTATGCCAATAAAATTTATTTCTTTCAAAACGGCCGGAACATATTTTAAGAAAAGCGACTCTGTCGCGGTGATTAGGATCGAGGTTGGCATGAATCTTAAATACAAAGCCTGAAAAATTACTTTCTTCAGCCTTGACCTCTCGCTCCAGTGTTTCCCTGGAAGTTGGCGGAGGTGCAATTTCAAGAAAAGTCTCAAGCATTTCCTGAATACCAAAATTATTTATGGCACTACCAAAAAAGACAGGAGCCAATAAACCATCTCTGTATAAGTCGCGGTTAAAAGGCTCAAACAAACCTTCAACCAAATGCACATCTTCTCTGAGTTTTTCAGTATACTTCTTACCAAGCGTTAACTCTAAAGCATTATCATCTAATTCAACAAATGTTACTTTATTCTCAGAGATACTTGTTTTATTAGGTTCAAATAGATTTAGTTTTTTCTTATATGAATTATAGACACCTTTAAACGATTCTCCCTGACTAATCGGCCACGTCATCGGGCGCACGTGAATTTTTAGTTTGTCTTGTAATTCGTCCAATAAATCAAAAGGATCCTTTCCTTCACGATCCATTTTATTAATGAAAATGATTACAGGAGTATTGCGCATACGGCAGACATTCATCAGTTTTTCAGTCTGCTCCTCTACTCCTTTTATGCAATCAACAACAAGAATAACAGAATCAACAGCCGTAAGTGTGCGGTAAGTATCTTCAGCAAAATCTTTGTGGCCGGGAGTATCAAGGATATTCACACGCTTCCCCTGATAATCAAAACCCATGACAGAAGTTGCCACAGAAATCCCTCTTTGTTTTTCTATCTCCATGAAATCAGACGTAGCTGCTTTTCGTATTTTATTACTTTTTACTGCTCCTGCTGTAACAATTGCTCCTCCAAACAACAAAAACTTTTCTGTTAGCGTTGTTTTACCTGCATCCGGGTGGCTGTTGATGGCAAATGTTCTACGTTTCGATATTTCCTTTTCTAAATCCATTAATCATTGGTTAAGATACAAACCTGCAATCTGAAGCAAAAAAGTTGTTTCTGACAGCTTTCAGATCAGTTTTCTTATAATAGTCTTAAATAGTTGTCTAATTTGACTGCAAAATTAATAAATCGAAGGACTTATTAAAGGTAAAATACCTGAATTCCTTCTTAATGAAAAGCAGCATTCTTCAAGCGAAAAGTTTAAATCTATACTTTGCAAGGCTAGGCTAGGTTTTGTGAATTTACAAAATCTTCAAATTTGGAATATTAATGAACTCTTTAGATTATTTTCGGGATATAAAACCTTATTACCTTAGTAACGAAACCAACTAACCCATAAATAACCTTATTACCTTATTCCCCATTTTATTGCTCTTTGATAACACCTGATTAACTCATCATACTCTTCTTAAAATAAAAAAAGTGGGTTATGATTATTCTTTCAAACAATAATTAAATATATAGATTTATATTTTATTACCTGAAAAGCGTGGGCATTTACATGCAATTTCAGAAATTATTAAATATAAATTTAATTTCCTGCCCATTGTATTTTACAACTTTCAGAAAATACAAGCCACTATTAATTTCTTTACTGTTTAAATTAATTATTTCATTTTCAAATTTCCCTTGTTGAATAATTTTACCCAATACGTCGAATATAATATAATCATTCCCCAAAAGAATGGAGTTAACCATTATATATAAATTTCGCTCAGATAAATCAGAAAAAACATTAATCATAGAATGAATTTGGCTTTCGTCTATTCCGATACTGCAACTATTGAAATTAAAAGTGAGAGGCGTACTTTCAAAAACAGTATAATTAGGACAAGCAGGGTCAATCAATTGAACGTTATAACTGCCCGAAGAAACTACAATGAGTGTATCATCCGTAGCATTCATCATTGGAATACCATTTTCAAACCATTGAATCTGTATATCCTGAGAGTACGGTTTGTTTGAATTTAGCATCAAAGTCACGGTATCACTCTGACAAAGGGTATCCGGATTAACAGAATTGCTGAAGGAATCAACACGATAAATCACAAAACCTGTAGTAAAAAATTCAACATAAGTCTGCCGGGAAATTTCCGAGCAATTGTTTAAAGTAGCCAGTACACTATAGAAATTTTCATTTCCCGGAACTAAATACTGATTGGTTTCATTTGGAATACTATTTCCATTTGCATCAAGCCATTGATAGGAATCAAAAACCTGTGTCCATAAGGTATCCTGAGCGTTTGGGCAAATCAAAAGCGTGTCGGGAATAACAATAGGTGTATGAATGCAGAAAGTAACATTTACAGTATGTGTATCGGTATTTAGAATTCCCAGATCACATTTAGAGGCAGTTAATGTAATTGTATACGTTCCATCTGATATGTAATTATGTAAAGGATTTTCTAGCGTTGAAGAGAAAGCATCCCCAAAATCCCATACAAGACTATCTGCATTCGTTGATTTGTTTGTGAAATTGACTTCATTCGTTCCGCTTCCAATACTAAAACCAAAATCTGCAATAGGATTATAGTCACCGTAGTCCCAGTATGATAAACTATCATACATTATTAGTTTAGCAGCTGAACGTATGTTTGAAGCATCCATAGCACTTAGGGTAAAATCGTAGGTAATAAATGTTGGATCCTTCTTAAAAATTGCAGCATAAAAACAGCAGGCAGCAGCGTACGAACCGGCTTCAGAAGGATGACTTTCATCCGGATTGTATAAATCGATCGTTGGAAAATTTTGCCTGATGTATCTCCAGACCGCTCCAACAGGAGAAAGTTCTGCCTTATATGCAATTGCTGTTTCAGTATAGTGCAAACGAAGCATACTGTCCATGCCCAGATAAGTACATGAAGGCGGCCAGGAAGCGCAATTGGACTGATCTCCATTTTTTCTTCCCCAGGTCATGTAAAACATTTTTCTTGCACAGGGATTGTACTGTTTAATCAATGAACAAAGATCAGATACACCCAGATCAATATAATCCTGAAATGAGGGCAATTGACTTTGTTCTTGCATTACAACAAAATCCCAGTTTCCCAATGCAATTTTTCCTGTTGAATTAACGTCCTGTGAATGCTGGTAAAGCGTATAACCACCGGGTGTATTGTTATCATATATTAATGAATCACCGGTTGAGCCGGCTGTATTTGCAATTAAAAGTGGAAGATTGTTTACATATGTATAACTGTTTCCCACGAATAAAACCTTTCTGATTAAAGGCTGGGCATGAACATTAATAATAAAAAAAAGAAAAAATAAATTTATGAATTGTGAAAATAAATTTTTCATGCATGTTTATTTAAATAAGTTGAATTCTGTAAGGTAATATACAAAAATAAAGATAATTGTAATAAAGCGCTATTGAAGATTGGTTAAATTCCACTCCAAATTGTAAAAATATTTGACATTCCTTAGTTTCTTAAAAAATTTGGCATTAAAAATAATTTTCAACTTGATTCTATTTTTTCTTACACTTTAATTTAATTAATGCCAATCGCTTAACCATTCATAAAAAAAAATGTTAAACTGTATACAGTAAATACAATGAAAGCCTTCAATTTTATTGGACTTTCAAATAATTAGAATTATTCAAACTTAGAATTTAAGCAAAAACCGATTTATAATATTGTGAAGAAGTATATTTCTATTATTAATTTCATCCTGTTTATGTTCACCATGCAATACTCATTTGCCCAGGTGAGTATTGGAATAACTAGTCCTGATGCCTCTTCAATCCTTGATTTAACTTCTATTTCAAAAGGTTTACTTGCACCAAGAATGACCCAAGCGCAGAAAACAGCTATTGCTTCGCCTGCAACGGGATTATTAATTTTCCAAACAGATGGAACTGCCGGCTTTTACTTTTATACCGGTTCTTCATGGATACCACTTTTGGCAAATAACACCGGCTGGAACACAGTCGGAAATGCAGGAACAACAGCAGGAACAAATTTTATCGGTACTAGTGATGCAATTGATTTTGTAACCAAAACAAATGGTGCTGAAGTAATGAGAGCCACCAGTGCCGGTAATGTTGGAATAGGTACCACTTCTCCGGGTTCAAAATTGGACGTAAAAGGAACCTTACGTTTATCGGGTTCTACATCAGGTTACGTTGGTCTTGCCCCTGCTGCTGCTGCTGGATCTACTACTTATACATTACCAAGTTCTGATGGAACGAGCGGACAACTTTTAACTACAAATGGAAGTGGAACGTTAAGTTGGGGTACACCTTTATCAATTGTTGTAAGTGCTTCCCGAACCTCAACGTACACAACAGCATCATCTTATGCAACTGTTGTATATAATTCAGCTTCCATTAATGTTGGAACTGCTTATAATACTTCCACCGGAGATTTCACTGCGCCGGCAACCGGAATTTATCAAATAATCGTATCAAACATGTACTCAACTACTAATGCTGCCACCAATGGACTCAATGTAAGAATTGTTGTAAACGGTTCAACTGAAACCGAAGTTTCAGGAGAAATGTCCCCTTATTCCTCAGCAACAGATTATCGAACTATTAATGCAATTACTATCGTTTCAGTAACAAGTGGACAAATTGTAAAAATAACAATGGGTGGCCTTGTAGGCACTATGACACCTACTGTTGGAACAGGGCAACATACACTTAAAATAATACGCCTAAATTAAACAGTTTTCATTTTCTGCATCTTAGAATTAAAATTTAGTTTTTTTTACTTTCCTTACTAGTTTGTAGCATTCTAATTCAAATCCCTTTTTATTAAGAAGCGATTTTGTATTTCAAAAACCAACTCTCCTTTGTAAATTTTTGAAAAACACAATCAGTTTCTTACACTTTAATTTTTTTTGTAAAAATTGTCCAACCTTTTATTCAAAAAATTGTTAAACTGTATACTGATAATGGCATAAAAGCACATTCTAACTCCATAAAAATAGAATAAAAAAACTTTTGAAATTATATTTTTAAACAACTCATTATTATTAATTTTATGTTGAAGAGGAATTTTTCACTTCTTTATTTAATCCTTCTTATTCTTACTAAGCAAAATTCAATTGCACAGGTAGGTATTGGTACAACTACACCTGACGCATCTTCGATTCTTGATCTGACTTCGACTTCAAAGGGAATGCTCCTTCCCCGAATGACAACAGCGCAAAGAAATGCCATTGGTACTCCTGTTCCCGGCTTGATGATTTATAATACTACAACCTCCAGTTTTAATTTTTATAACGGAACTACATGGACTTCCATATTTTCGGGAAGCAGCGGGGTAAACAGTGTTACAGGGACAGCGAATCGAATTACTATTGGAGGAACATCAGCTGACCCGACAATAGATATTTCAACCTCTTATGCCGGACAAAATTCAATTACCACGCTGGGAACTATTGGAACAGGCACGTGGAATGGTGCAACGATAGGAATACCCTACGGTGGAACGGGTGCAACTACATTGTCAGGAATCTTAAAAGGAAACGGTACATCTGCAATTTCCACTGCAACCGCAGGTACAGATTATTCAGCAGGAACATCTGCTCTGGGTACAGGTCTTTTAAAATCGACAACTGGAACAGGTTCTTTATCTATTGCTGTTGCAGGCGACTTTCCTACATTAAACCAGAATACAACGGGTAGTGCTGCCACACTGACAACACCACGATCCATTTATGGTAATCTTTTTGATGGCAGTGCTGATCTTACACAGACCATAGCTCCTTCCTTTGGAGGAACAGGAATAAGCAGTTATACCGTAGGAGATTTAATTTATGCCAGCGGAACTACTACACTAAGTAAATTACCGGATGTTGCTACAGGCAATGCTTTAATATCCGGCGGTGTTGGTGTAGCTCCCTCTTGGGGAAAAATCGGACTGACAACACATGTATCCGGAATTCTTCCCGTTGCTAATGGTGGAACAGGAACTTCTACAACATTTACATCAGGCTCCATTGTTTTTGCCGGAGCTAGCGGTGTTTATACACAGGATAACAGTAAGCTTTTCTGGGATGATACAAATAACAGACTTGGAGTTGGTACTGCCAGTCCGACGTCACAACTACATCTAGCGGCAGGTACAGCCGCAGCTTCGACTGCACCACTGAAATTTACATCTGGCACAAATCTAACAACTCCTGAAAATGGTGCTGTTGAATACGATGGTTCACACATTTATATTACTATTGCGGGTATCAGGTATCAGTTAGATCAGCAAAATACACTAAAAGCAACGTATCAGGCAACACCTGCTGATCCGACAAGTACATCAAGCACGTCAGGAGTAATGATGGGAATAGCCGGTTCTATTACTCCAACAATTAGTGGAAAAGTTATGATTGTTATTTCGGGTGATCTTAAAAATGGCACCAATAACGGCAATACAACTGTACAGCTTCGATATGGCACCGGTACTGCTCCGACAAATGGAAACGCTTTGACAGGAACAGCTTTAGGTGGTCAGGTAAATATGACTGCTGCTGCTACCAATCAAAGAGTGCCCTTTAGTTGTAATGCAATAGTTACATTAACCGTAGGAACTGCGTACTGGATAGATCTTGCATTGAAGGCGGTGAGTGGTAGTGCCTTCACTCAGAATCTTAGCGTTTCCGTTATTGAACTTTAAAAATTACTTGGGAGGCAAGACTAATGGTATTATCAATTCTTTAGATGTTTAGAAGAAATAATTAAGCATAATGCCAGCAAGCTTCATGTTTTCGCTTTTACTCATTGTATTGTCTCAGGTATATTTATACATAAGAAAGTTTTTTTTTGGAATTATTATCAATATTAAATAAATTCTTACAAATTTTTATTTCAAAAAAATTGATTTTTTTACATGATAAATAAATATTGCTATTTGAAAATAGCATTTTATACTATTTAGATTCAAATTTCGACCTATTAATTTATCTTAATATTTTTAAGCATATAAAACTCAAGTTTCTTACAAATGCCACGTTCATAGGACCACGATTGAACAATTTAACAATTATAAAGTAGAATATAAATTAGGAAGAATACAAATTCATCTTCTAATTTTATTATTTACATACCAGAAAAAAGAAATAGCAAGAGAATTTAATTATTTATATTTATTAGGTAACAATGAAAGCCAAAATATTTTTTCTTTTTTTTATTTTTTTAATTGTTCAAACAAATTTATCTAACGCTCAGGTTGGTATTGGCACAACTACACCCGATGCTTCTTCCATTCTTGACTTAACCACTTCTACTAAAGGAATGCTTGCCCCTAGAATGACACTGGCACAAAAATTAGCCATTACTTCACCGGCAACAGGGCTGTTGGTTTACCAAACCAACGGTTCAGCAGGATTCTGGTATTATAATGGAACAGCCTGGGTAGCCTTTCTATCCGACTGGGCATTATTAGGAAATGCAGGAACAGTTGATGGAACAAATTTTTTAGGTACTACCGATAATATTCCTCTTTCATTCAGAGTTAACAATGAAAAATCAGGGAGAATAGATCACTTGCTTTTTAATGCCTACTTAGGATATCAGGCAGGAAATGCTAATACAACCGGCTCCAAAAACTCATTCTTTGGACATCAGGCAGGTTATAGTAATACAACAGGCCAATGGAATTCATTTTTTGGATACAATACAGGGTATAACACTACAAGCGGAGACAGAAATACAGGCATAGGTTATCTTTCTCTTTTTAGCAATACAACAGGATGGTGGAACAATGCTTTTGGGTATAAAACACTTTACTCAAATACAACAGGAAGTGAAAACATGGCGGTTGGACATGCAGCACTCTTTAATAATACAACAGGAATTCATAATGTAGCCTGTGGTAACTATGCTCTGGAAGGAACAACAACAGGTAATAATAATTCGGCAGTTGGTTATGCTACTTTGTATAACAATACCGCCGGGGGAAACAACAGTCTGCTGGGTTATCAGGCAATGTATACAAGTACTGCAGGCAGTAATAACGTTGGACTAGGAGCCTTTTCATTAAATAATAATAATGCCGATAATATTGTTGCCGTTGGAACATATGCCGGTTCTGCAAATACTACCGGTACAGGAAATTTATTTTTAGGGTATTATTCCGGTGCAGCAAATGCTACAGGAAGTAACGGGCTGTTTGTGGGTTATCAGTCGGGGTTGAACAACACTGCAAGCAACAATCATTTTGAAGGATATCAGGCAGGATATGCAAATATTTCAGGAACTCCGAATACATTTATTGGTTATCAATCCGGTCAATTACGTACAAGTGGAAATGCCAATACAGCAATTGGATATCAGACATTAAATGCAGCGGGAACGGGAACTTCAAATACCAGTGTCGGGCATTTATCGGGTACAGCCATGACTACTGCATCGTACAATAACACTATTGGCGCTCAAGCCGGTGATGGTATTACAACAGGATGGAGTAATACAGCAATCGGATACCAGGCCGGTCACAGCTTAGGTGCCGGATCAGGAAATATTCTTATTGG
>JAYURB010000256.1:0-3546 GCA_043756425.1 Bacteroidota bacterium | reverse complement strand
TTAGCGAACTTTAAATATGTTTCCTTATTTATTATTTTTTTTCCTGCTTCAATTTCAATTTCTTTTAATGACGGTTCTAAATCTGTCAATCCCGCTATAGGCAAAGATGATATTAATTCATGCGCCTGATCTTTAACCGCTTTATAGTCTTTTCTATCCAAGGCCAATGAGAGTAATTCAATATCTACAGATACTTTGCTAATAAATATTTCTATCATCTCCTTTTCAAATCCCGTATTTCCGGCGGATATCTCCTTAAGATAATCAAGGTTGTATGATTTTTTTACCGAATTATCACCTTCGTAATTGTCAATTTCAATGAGTTCAGACATTTTAAATAATAAATCAGAAATTTTTTGGAACAATTCTTCCTGTTTGAATGGTTTGGAGAGATAATCGCTCATGCCATAAGAAAGGCATTTCTCTCTCTCACCGGACATTGAATGGGCAGTCATAGCTAAAATCGGAGTTATAATTTTTAAATCATTCCTAATGGCATCGGTAACCATGTAGCCATCCATATCAGGCATTTGAAGATCCATTACTATAATATCGTAACTTCTTTTCATCAAAAGCTGTAATCCCACTTTACTATTTGAAGCAATTTCTACTTCGAAACCAAAATTGGTTAATACATTTTTTACAAGACGTTGATTTAACACATTGTCTTCAAAAACAAGAACGGTGCAATGACCCAGGTATTTCTTAACAGTAATTTCCTTATTTTTAGTAAATAAATTTTCTTCTACTGCTGCATTAAATTGAAGATCAAATGAAAATTCGGAACCTTGATTAATTGCTGAAGTAACAATTAATTTACCTCCCATTAATTCAACAAGGCTTTTGGAAATACTTAGTCCCAAGCCAGTACCACCATATTTTCTATGCGTCTCATTATTAACCTGAGTAAACCTTTCAAAAATAGTTTCAAGTTTATCCTCAGGAATACCAATACCGGTGTCAATTACAGAAAATTTTATACCTTTTAAAGAATCACTATTTCTTGATTTAGTAACATTAATGGTAATGCATCCTGAGTCCGTGAACTTAATAGAATTCCCTATAAGATTTATCATGACCTGAGTTAAACGAACACAATCGCCGCAAACCACATCCGGAAGATCCTTATCAATATTCAAAATAAATTTCAGTTGTTTTTCATCGGCTTTTACTTTCAATAATTTATGTATATTTTTAAACGTTTCACGAATTTTGAAAGGCTGTTCTTCAATAGTAAGTTTACCGGATTCAATTTTTGAAAAATCGAGAATGTCGTTAATTATTGACAACAGATTTTCACCCGCTATCTTTACAGATCCAACAAATTCATTTTGTATATTATCCAGTGAGGTCTGACTAAGTAAATCTGTGAAACCAACGATGGCATTCATGGGTGTTCGAATTTCATGGCTCATATTAGCCAGGAAAGAATTTTTAGCAACAACAGCCAGTTCGGCCAATTCTTTGGAACGAAATAATTCTCTTTCTATTCTTTTACTTTCAGTAACATCCTGAACGGTTCCACGGAGCAAAATCGATTTGCCTTTTTCGTTTTTGTATACCTTTCCAATTCCAAGTAAATGTTTAATGCTTCCATCGTTGCTTATAATCCTATGCTCCAGGTTCATTGCTTCACCATTTTCTATGGCAAAACTTATTGCTTTATCGAGTAAAGCAATATCTTCGGGATATATTTTTTTTCTGCATAATTCGAATAAATCTGCTGCAGGAGTCTCTTCCAATTCAAAAATTCTGTATAATTCCTTTGACCATTTCAAATCATTGTTTTCAAGATTAAATTCCCAACTACCGGTTTTCGAAATTTGCTGAGCATTATTAAGAGACTCTTCGCTTTCTTTGATTTTCTGTTCAGATAATACTCGTTCCGTAATATCCTGCACTGTTCCTCTCATTAAAAATGGTTTTCCATTTTCATCCAAACATGCTTCGCCAATCCCGACAACATATTTTATAGTACCATTATTGCAAATTACTCTGTGTTCGTAGGTAAATCCTTTTCCATTTTCTATGGTATTTTTTATATTCAAATCAAGTTGTGGAATATCGTCGGGATGAATCTTATTTCTATACGCTTCATAAAGTTTATCGGATGGCACTTCCTCCAGTTCGAAAATTTTGTAATGTTCCTTAGACCATATTAAATCAAATGTGGAAAGGTTAAACTCCCAGCTGCCTATTTTAGCAATACTTTGAGCTCTGTTTAAAGACTCCTCGCTTTTTTCAATAATTACCTGAGCTGTTTTTTGTTCTGTGATATCTCTTGCTGTAGCGTATATCAGTCCGTTGATTTTATCAGGAGAGGCATTCCAGCTTATCCAAACATAGGTTCCATCCTTTTTTCTATATCTGTTTACAAATTCAATTGTATTTTCCCCATTCGTTTGTTTTTTCAATTCATCCAGGGTATTTTGAAAATCGTCCGGATGAATAAAATGAAAGAAGGATTTATTTAGCAGTTCTTCTTTTGCATAACCCAGTTTTTTTGTAAAACTATGGTTTACGTTTATAAAGAATCCTTCAGCAGATGCTGTACACATAAAATCGGGCGATAAGTCAAAAAAGTTTTTAAGCACTCTTTTCGACTCTTTTAACTCCGCATTATTTTTTTGTAAACATACATGTGCCACTACTGAATTAGCCAATAATTGCAAAGATTCCTTTTGTTCCTCCGTAAGTTGACCGGGGACAGTATTTATTACACATAGAGTTCCCAGGTTATTACCATCAGGATCAGTTAATGGTGCTCCGGCATAAAATCTAATTTTGGGATCGTGAGTTACTAAAGGATTATTTACAAATAGTTTGTTTATAGCAGCATCCTTAACTTCATATACAATGTCATTCATAATTGCATATTGACAAAAGGAAATATCACGGGGTGTTTCATTAACGTTCAGCCCAATTTTTGATTTAAACCATTGGCGGTTTTCGTCAATCAGGCTTATCAATGCAATTGGTGTTTTACAAATATTTGATGCCAGTTTTGTTATTGAATCAAGTTCTGACTCCGGCAAGGTATCGAGTATATTATAGCTCTTTAGTGCTTCCAACCTTTCCTTTTCGTTGTCAGGTAATGGCAGCTTAATACTACTCTTGTTTTTATTACTCATAGCATCATAAATTTCAAATTGAGATATTTCCGAAACTAAATCAATACCGTTACAAATTCATCTGTGCTCATTTTATATAAATTAAAAGAATCTTTACAGAAATAAATTTAATTGGCAGATTTAGTCTACTTGAATACGACATAAGCAAATTTGAGTTACTAACTATTCGTAGAACTGTAAGAGATTGGAACATTAAGTAAAAAAGTAAACAAAGCGTCAATGAAAATAAATACAAACCGGCATTGAGAGTGAAAAATTCGAATCCACAAAAGGACAATTCAAGTAATATCTTACAGTTATAAATTAAAAATTAATTCAGAGGCAATCGAATCGAAAACTCAGCAAATTCATTTTCACGACTGTCGAATTTCATTTCTCCTCCATGAAGTTTTACTATTTCATTACCGGAACTTAA
>JAYURB010000255.1:0-3549 GCA_043756425.1 Bacteroidota bacterium | reverse complement strand
ATCGGAAATGTCGGGTAAACCCCCAAGAGTGGAGTTGGCAATGGCAATGGTTTTTATTTTCATTGACAAAACAGGGAAGTAGGAATCCTGAGCTGAAGAATTTAGATTTAGAAGTAGTAAACTCAAAATAAAAGATGGAAAAGTAAAATTTTTCATTGTGTGCAATATTTGAAACTTTACAAAGGTTATGTATAAAAAACTGTAATTGCTAGAGTTTTTTATCAAAACTTGAAAATTTAACAAATAACCAAATTCGGTTGAGACTAATTTATTAAAAAAAATTAAAAAATTCCAAATAAAATTAAAAGGGATGCTTAACATCCTGCATACTCCCCGACAATACCACCTCTACTCCACTCGTATCTTGTTTCGAATGCAATAACATAGCAGCAGCAACTTTCTTTACAGAAATTGCTTTGTAATTTTTCAATGGCCCTATAAATAAAAAAGAAAGCGCTTTCATAATTACCAAAGCCACTTTTTCTCCCGGCCTGTTTTCTTTCCTATCACCTGAAAGCATCGATGG
Organism: Bacteroidota bacterium; assembly: GCA_043756425.1. Classification (GTDB taxonomy): domain Bacteria; phylum Bacteroidota; class Bacteroidia; order AKYH767-A; family 2013-40CM-41-45; genus JADKIH01. The sequence continues at coordinate 3,023 of JAYURB010000255.1, read as the reverse complement.
CCTAAAAAATGTAACAGAAGGAATTCCCAATTTACCAATTGCCTGCTCCACTTCACCTTTAACCTGATTGTAAAATATCTTCGATGCGGGATCAGCACCCATTGCACTTACAGCTAAAAATCGGCGGGCACCAACACCTTTTGCCCATTTTGCAAATTCAAGCGGATAAGTAAAATCAACTCTTTTGAATGCTTCTTTGCTTCCTGCCACCTTCATGGTAGTTCCTAAACAACAAAATGCTACATCTACGTTTTTTATTTCTGGAATGATGTATGGAAAAGAATCAAAATCAATTTGAATTTCTTTTAATTTATTATCTGAAATTCCTGAAGGCTTGCGTACAAGAGAATATACTGTTGAATATTCATTATCCTGTAATAAATAATTCAACACTTCTTTCCCGACTAAACCGGAGGAGCCGACTATGCAGGCAGTCTTATTCTTAGTTGAAGATAAATTCACGTTTTTACTTCTTCTCTTCTTTGTATGTAAGAGCGATTGGTTTTTTAACCTTTTCTTTCATCAGAATAAGTTGAATAACTTCCATCATTTCCCGAACATAATGGAACTTCATTTCTTTAATGTAATCTGTTTTAATTTCAGCAATGTCCTTTTTATTTTCTTCTGATAAAATTATATCTTTAATACCTGCACGTTTAGCAGCAAGAATCTTTTCTTTAATTCCTCCGACAGGCAGCACTTTTCCACGCAGGGTAATTTCACCGGTCATGGCAAAATGAGGCTTAACCTTTCTTTGTGTAAATACAGAGGCCAGTGAAGTAAGCATGGTAATTCCTGCAGATGGTCCGTCTTTGGGTGTTGCTCCTTCAGGAACGTGAATGTGTACATCCCATTGATCGAATATACGCGGATCAATTCCCAATTCCTCGCCGTGTGCTTTTAAATAGGCAAGTGCTATTACAGCAGACTCTTTCATTACATCTCCCAGGTTTCCTGTGATGGCAAGTTTTCCCTTTCCTTTGCTAATACTTGACTCTACAAAAAGGATGTCCCCTCCAACAGATGTCCAGGCTAATCCTGTCACAACTCCTGCTACATCATTTCCCTGGTATTTATCGTGCTGAAATAAAGGCGCGCCCAATATTCTTACTATATCTTTTTCCGTTAGCACTGGATTATACTTTTCCTCCATAGCAACTGACTTAGCAAGTCCACGAACAAGAGAAGCAATTTTCTTTTCAAGTCCTCTTACTCCGGATTCACGGGTATAATATTCAATGATATATTCAATAAGCTTAGGAGAAAATTTTACATGTTCTTTTTTCAATCCATGCGCTTCAATCTGTTTAGGAATTAAATGCTTTATCGCTATTTGAATTTTTTCTTCAACCGTATAACCGTTAATTTCAATTATCTCCATTCTGTCGAGCAAGGCAGGCTGCACCTTGCTGAGAGAATTTGCAGTGGCTATAAAAAGTACGTTAGATAAATCATAATCGATCTCAACATAATTATCGTAAAATTTATTGTTTTGTTCAGGATCTAAAACCTCCAGTAAAGCTGATGATGGATCTCCGTGAAAATCATTACCAAGCTTATCCACTTCATCGAGAACAAAAATCGGATTTGAAGATTTTGCTTTTTTCAGATTCTGAATAATTCTTCCCGGCATGGCACCGATGTATGTTTTCCGGTGACCGCGGATTTCTGCTTCATCGCGCAATCCTCCCAATGACATGCGGACATATTTTCTACCAAGCGCTTTTGCTATTGATTTTCCCAAAGATGTTTTTCCTACGCCGGGAGGACCATAAAGACACATAATCGGTGACTTCATATCACGTTTCAATTTCAATACAGCAAGATATTCAAGGATACGGGCTTTTACTTTTTCCAGCCCGTAATGATCTTTTTCCAGCACTTTTTGTGCATGCTTCAAATCAAAATTATCATTGGTGAATTCGCCCCAGGGAAGATCAAGAAGCAATTCAAGATAGTTCATGATAACAGAGTATTCAGCTGCTGCAGGATTCATCCTTGATAAACGATCCGATTCTTTTTTAAAAGTTTCAGCTACTTCTTTACTCCATTTTTTTGTGGCTGCGCGTTCTTTCAATACGCTCACTTCCCTATCGGGTGAATTACCACCAAGCTCTTCCTGAATGGTTCTCAACTGCTGATTAAGAAAATACTCTCTTTGCTGCTTATCAATATCTGTGCGAACCTTACTGGTAATTTGATTTTTCAATTCCAGCATCTGCAACTCTTTATCGAGATGTTCAAGCACACGTGTCGCTCTTTCTTTATGATCTACAATCTCCAGAAGCTCCTGCTTCTTAGTGACATCGAGATTCATATTGGAGCAAATGAAATTTATAAGAAAGGTATGACTTTCAATATTACGAATTGCAAAAGCCGCATCGGAAGGAATATTCGGAGAGTTCTGTATGATCTGCAGTGCAAGATCTTTTAAAGATGCTACTAAAGCGATGAATTCTTTATCGGTAATATTTGCTGCAACTTCAGGAAACGCTTTTACCTTGCACCGTATGTATGGCTCTGTTGATAGACACTCATCGAGGCGGAAACGGCGTTTTCCTTGAATAATGATTGTCGTATTCCCATCAGGCATACGAAGTAATTTCAAAACCTGAGCAACGGTACCAATTTTATTGAGGTCTTCAAATGCAGGATCTTCAATACTAACGTCTTTTTGGGACACAACACCAATTATTTTATCACCCTTATGGGCATCTTTAATAAGGTTTATTGACTTATCACGGCCTACGGTAATGGGTATTACTACGCCGGGGAAAAGAACCGTATTTCTAAGAGGAAGTATAGAAAGAATAGCAGGAACATCCTGTTGATTCATCTGATCTTCGTCTTCTTGTGAAAGCAAGGGAATAAATTCTGTATCGTCGTCGATTATATTGGCTAAATCGAAAGAATTCAGGTTTTTGGGGTCTTGTGGATACATGTACGAATATAGTAAACGACAATGTGTCAGAAAAATTATCGTGCATTTCTTTAGTCGAATTCCATGCCATTGAAGTATAACT
>JAYURB010000254.1:0-8572 GCA_043756425.1 Bacteroidota bacterium | reverse complement strand
CCTTATTAAACTCATTTTCCTTAAAAAAGTTTTGTAGAAAGCTGCCTTAAACAGTTTCGGGTTTAAGTCCATACTTTTTGACTTCCACCCCAAATCTTTTAAGGAAATCCACCCCTTCATCTAATCCAATTCCCTTATATTCAGCATAAGAATTCAAATAAATGACGCGTTTAATACCCATTGAGTAAATAATCCGGGCACAGGCTAAACAAGGAGATAATGTAACATAAAGAGTACATCCTTCAATGGGAACGCCGTTTTTAGAAGCGTACAAAATGGCATTTTGCTCAGCATGCAATGCTAAAGAACAGCTTCCTTTACTGTCGCGCGGACAACCAACATCAGGCCATTCTTCGTCACAATTGTGTGTGGCAGCAGGCGGTCCATTATAACCTATGGAAACGATGCGAGTATCTTTGGTCAGGACAGAACCAACCTTAATTTTCACACAATGTGATTTACGCGCCAGATTTTGGGCGAGTTCCATATAAATTTCATCAAATCCGGGAGTATGCATAGTTTGCAAAGATAGCTATTCCACTTCTTTTAAGATTTTTTCAATAAAAATGATTGATTTTAAACACTTTAACCATTTAAGCAAGTAAAAAGAATGGTGCGTATAAAAATAGAAAATTACATTTCCTGCCGTTAACATATAAAAGATTCCAAAAATATTTTGGAATTTTAATCGATTTGCTTTTCTTTGATTTTATGCAATCCTTTTTACTTTTGCACAAATAAATCATTATGAAGAATAGCTTTTCAAAAATCTCCTTTTTGTCTGTGATATTATTGACAGCAATTTCCTGCAGTAATAACAAGCCTGAACAAACAACTGTAGATGAGTTTGTGGATACCACAACTTCCGTTCCTGATTCAGCGAAAAAGAAAGCACAAGAAATGCTTGACTTTAAATTCTTTTATACGATAGCTAATCTGCCTTCTCCGATGGATATGATTAATTCTATCTATCAGAATAAAGTTCCTTTCAATAAAGATCTATTAAATCCGGCTGATAAAGCTTCTGAATATTCTTCTGCTTTTAAGAAAGCTGTTAATTACGGAATCTATGGTATAGATATGGGTTATGCTGCCTTCTATGGACAAAACCAGGATCTATTGGATTATTATGCCAGCTCCAAAAAAATGGCTGAAAAACTAAGTGTGCAGGAAACATTTGATCGTTTCACTTCCAGCTTCATGGAAAATGAACAAAACAAAGACTCTCTTTTAAGAATAATTGATAAAGCATATACTGAAACTGATAATTATCTGCGTTCGAATCGCAGATTAGAAGTTGCTTCTCATGTCCTTGCAGGAAGCATTATGGAAGCACTTTATTTAAGTGTAGAATTGATGAAAAATGCTGAGCGCACAAAGGAAAATGGAGATATGTTTGTTAAAATTTTTAATGAAAAACTTTATGTTGATAATCTAGTCAATTTATTTTCTGACCTCACAAAATATCCCAGTTCTGCTACATTACTTGGACAACTTAAAGGGATTAAAAAAGTTTATGATGAGATAAAAGCACCGGAAGAGCTTACAAAAGATAATATGGCTAAATTAAGTGCCGTCATTGTTCCGGTTAGAAATAGTCTTACCAAGTAAATTCGTATTTCTTTTTTTTCGGGAAACGAAAAGCGTGATTCTTTAATTAGTTAATTAACAATCCGATAGCTATCGGATTGTTAATTATGAAATCCAAAACAGAGTTATGAGTGAAAGAATTCTACAGGCTTTGATGCAGCTTTTCGCTATAGGAGGTGCCATAGAGCGTCTTACGAGTCAAAGCCGCCAGGCGGTAGAAGAATTTCTCAGACAGCAGGTAAGTCTAAACCGAATTCAGGAATATTTAAGTCTGTACGACGACTTTGCCGGACGTTCACAGGGAAGTGATGATTCTACTCTGGTGCGAAAAAAAATTTCCGGCAGCTCTGTAAAGATGCTTCGTATTTGCACTGAAATAAATAAGGAACTTAATACAAGGCAAAAGTTTATTGTTTTTTTAAGGCTCGCTGAATTCATGCATTCTTCCCAGGAAGAGATTACAGGAGAAGAAAAAGAGTTTCTTGAAACAGTAGCCAATGTATTTACGATTGAGCCGGAAGAATCTTCGCTTTGTCTTGCTCTTACAGCTCCGAGTCTGAAGAGCGCTTCTCTTGATTCTCCTCTCTCATTATTTGCAGGAGCGGAAAAAACAGAAACTTTAAACAAAGCACATTTTCTTTCTATCCCTGATTTGGAAGGCTCCCTTGCATTCATATACATAAAACGTGCGCAGGTTTTTTTCATGCGATATACGGGACAGGATAAAATTACGGTTAATGGACAACCGATAGAAAAATCGAATATAATGGTACTGGCTCAGGGAGCAGTTATTCGCAGCACGCGAATGCAGCCGTTGTATTATTCAAACATTGTACGCAATTTTCTTGGTTCACCGAAAGTAGAATCCTTTACATTCTCCGTTAAGGATCTTGAATATACATTTCCGAATGGTAAAAAAGGATTGAACAACTTATCCGTCAATATTGAGTCGGGCACACTGGCCGGAATTATGGGAGGAAGTGGTGCCGGAAAATCGACCTTGCTGAACATTCTAAACGGAAGTATTAAACCAACTTCAGGCAGCGTACTTGTAAATGGTGTTAACCTTTTTGAAAAAGAAGGAATGTATGAAGGGGTAGTTGGAAACATTCCACAGGATGATCTTTTGATAGAAGAACTGACGGTTTTTCAAAACCTCTATTACAATACGCGACTTTGTTTCGGCAATCTAAACGATGAAGAGATAAATAAAAAAGTTTTTGATGTTTTAGATGCCCTTGGCTTGCTTGAAATTAAGGATTTAAAAGTCGGCAATGTTCTCAATAAAACCATTAGCGGAGGTCAGAGAAAGCGATTGAATATAGGACTGGAGCTGGTGCGTGAACCTTCCATATTATTTGTGGATGAGCCGACTTCGGGCTTGTCATCGCGCGATGCAGAAAATGTTATGGACCTTCTCAAGCAGCTTGCTTTAAATGGTCAGTTAATTTTTGTTGTCATCCATCAGCCCTCTTCAGACATTTTCCGCATGTTTGATCAGCTGCTTATGTTAGATGTCGGCGGTTACCCTGTGTATTTCGGTAATCCATCCGACGCTATGATTTATTTCAAGCGACAGATTCATCTTACCGATGCTGAACAAAGCGAATGTCCCGTATGCGGCAATATCAATCCGGAACAGCTTTTTAATATTTTAGAATTGCATGAAGTAGATGAATTCGGACAAAGCACTACAACACGCCGAATCACTCCTCCGGAATGGAATGAACTTTATTTAAAAAACAAAAAATTAGCTACTGAAAAAATAAAATCCGGTTTCACGCCTCCGCGTTTTAAGAAGGCTTCTCCATTCAATCAATGGAAGATTTTTTTTACCCGTGATTTCAAAGCAAGACTCAGCAATAAACAATACATGCTCATCAATATGCTGGAAGCGCCTTTGCTTGCAGTTATTTTGGGATTTATCCTTCGCTATTCAAATGGTGGAGAATATAAATTAAGCATTAACCCCAATCTTCCCGCTTATCTTTTTATTGGTGTTATTGTTTCTCTCTTTCTCGGATTGTCGGTTAGTGCTGAAGAAATTATTCGCGACAAGAAAATTCAGCAACGGGAGAAATTTTTACATCTAAGCCGGACGGGATATTTGCTTAGCAAGGTTTGTTTACTTTTTTTAATTTCTGCAATACAAGCTGCTTTTTTTGTGCTCATTGGAAACTGGATGATGGGAATACACGAAATGAATTGGGTATACTGGATGATCCTCTTCAGTACCAGTTGTTTTGCCAATTTGCTTGGTTTGAATATTTCTGCGGGACTGGATTCAGCAGTTACTATTTACATTCTGATTCCTTTCCTATTGATTCCGCAAATTTTATTAAGCGGCGTTATTGTACGTTTCGAAAAATTGCATCCTGCAATTACGCAGCAGGAAGGAGTTCCGCTTATTGGAAATGTAATGACGTCACGCTGGGCTTATGAAGCATTGGCAGTAGAACAATTTTCCAACAATCCTTTTGAAAAAAAGTTTTTTGAGACGGATGCCATAATGAGCCGCTCCACTTATAAAAAAGATTGGTGGATACCTGCCATGCGGGAAAGACTAGACAAATGTTCCCATTTGCTGATCAACAAATCACCTGCCGATTCATTCGACATACCACTTACTGTTTTGTCGAACGGATTTTCTGAAGAAGTCAAACTACACAGAGGAGAAAATTTTCGATTTCCTTCTTCCTTGCAAAAGAATACTTTTAATGAGGAGACAGCAAAGCAGGGTGGTCTTTTATTGGATTCCCTGCGGGATTATTACATTGATAAATTTAATTCGGCCAGTGAGGTAAAAGAACTACTGATCGGTAAGATGACTGATACTCCTCAAAAAGCAAAACTCTTTAGCGATTTAAAAAACAAGTTTGAAAATGAAAGTCTGGAGGAAATGGTTAGAAGCAGCAATCAGACCGACAGGCTTGTGGTAACAAATGAAAAAATAATTCAGCGTTTTGAACCGGTGTACCATCAGAATGAAACGGAACGATTTTTCAAAGCACCCTTATTTTCGTCGGTGAAAAATTTTTCGGGAAAACAATTCAGGACTATGCCTGCGAACCTGGTTGTCATTTGGGGGATGACGCTTTTACTTTATGTTTTGCTTTATTTTAATGTTATGCGAAGGGTGATAAATGTATTTTCAAAATAGAGTTTTTTGTAAGTTGAAATTCTATTTAAGTGACTTTGGTTTGAGTTTTGTGAAAGGAGTAACTGTCGGTTTTTTTACCGCGAGGGTGCGAAAGTTTAGCGCAGGGGGCGCAAAGAGCTACTATAAGAGGGCAAAAAAAACAATCCAATATCACGCTTTAACTTTTATTTAGTTCAAAGGGGACTTTTACAATGGCCTGATAGTCTTCGCCGGCTTCCATCATATCTTCATCGTCAGCATCGTAAAACCAGCAGACAACTACCTTGCTTTTTCCAAGGGTGTGAATGCTTTCCAGCTTTCGAAAAATATCAAGCAGGCATTTGGAGGAACTGGTATTAAAATACTCAAGACGAACACGAAATTCGGTATTCGTAGCAGGAGATTGCGCATAATTGTCGAGCCATTCATAAACAGGTTTATAAAACTCCAGTGAATTTTCAGGAATTGATTTGCCTTTTATTTCGAGGATGCCATTCTCCGAAGTAAAAATAATGGAAGGTGTTTTAACACTGTCGTTGATGATTAAAGTATTCATACTACTTTTCTATGGAATAATAATTGTTAAACAAAAGAATGAATAAAGTTCGTTCACTTTCGTGAATTCGTAATTTAATTTGTTGCCTGATTTTCTTGCTAGTTCAATAATACCCAGTCCGGCTCCTCCTTTACCGGAAAATTCAGATTCAGAAAGTAATTTCTGATAATGACTTCTTAAATCCTCGGCAGGAAGGCTATTTATGTGGTCCAGATTTTTCTTTAATGATTCCACACTAGAACTTTCCATTAGATTTCCTGTAGTAATACTGTAAGAATCGTTCGAGTGATTTTTAATGACAAACCCTGTAAAACCGGAATCGACGATTTCTTTCCCTTCCTGATTTAACCTGTGATGCAAAACATTCTGGAATGATTCAATTAAAATTTGAAAAAACTTTTTCTTTTTACCTGCAGGAATTTGTTCGTCTTCCATATGTTTTTCCATCATGGAATAAACTGCTTCGAGCAAGCCGTCATTCATCTCACCTTTGTAGGCAAAAACAATGTTTGACTCCTCCATATTTTTAAACAGGTCGTAAACAGAAGATTGAGGCATGTCAGGACTTTTACTGCTTTAGGAAAAAGGAAGGTTAGAATTCAAAATTAGTTATTTGTTTTAATTAATTAAGGTTCTAAAAAAAAATTGGAAATCATACCGGTTTGATCCGGTAATGATTTCCAATTTTCAAACGGCTTACAATCCGTTTACATGCTTATTCTTTTACTACAACTAGGTATTTCGATGCGCTCCAGAATTTCTCAGGATTAGTAATTTCAATGCTAACTACCTTATCTTTATCTTTTGTTAAAGTATATGAATCAAGAGGATGAGCTGTAACAAATTTAGCCTGTTTGCTGTCGATTGGAATACTGTTAAGTTTTGTATAATCGATACGGGTAAACTTCTCATTATCGATATTTGAGCTCAGGCGAGGAGATTTTCCCATTCCCAATAAGCCGCCGGTTTTATCGATTACTTTCATTGTTTGCAAATCTTTTGATTTTCCAACAACATAATAGGCAGTATGCAGACTATTGGTTTGCTCATCAATTGTTTTAGCCTGACTTGCAGAAACCTGAGTTAGGGTATCTACGGAAGTATGAAGCTGTGCAACTTCCTGATTTAAACCATTAAGTTTATCATTCAAATCAGCCAATTCGCGGTCCTTCTGGGCAATTTGTTCGTTGAGCGTCTGAATCATTTTTTCGAAATGAGCGATTTTCATTCCTGAATTTTTTAGTTTTTTATTCAGCTGATCAATCATATTTCTATTATCATTCATCATTTGATTGATAGCAGCAATATTATCATTAATGCGCTCTTTTGAAGTTTTGTTCAATTCTCCCTGATTGTCGATATTAACATTGATAGTACTTTGTTTGCGGGCAATTGAATCAAGGTTACTTTCAATTTCATTAAACGAAGTCATGAAATCATTCAAAGATGAATCTCTTTCGTTAATAATGGAAGCAAGTGAATCTCTCTGACGGTTAGAATTGTCAATTTCAGCTTGTCTGTTATCACATCCGGTAATTGTGAGAACGACAGCAAATGCATAAATGATTTTTTTCATTTTTTTAGAATTGTTTTAGTGTGAATTATTAATTACAATTGGTTTAAATAGGATTAATTGATTTAATCGAGTGGTTATCTGAGGGCAAAGAAACTTAGAAAGATGGGAGTTAGAATGATGAAACAGCATTATTTCTCAACAATACGACCTGATTATTGACATTATATCCCTTGATGAATTCTATCGTCTAAATGAAACTGTCGATCTTTATCAATACAAAATAGAAGCCTTTGCTTAATAACCACATTTTTAAGTACAAAAACCACATTTTCAATATCCTAGGGGCATCGTTTTATTGAATTTATATCATACAAATAAAACAGAATAATGACTTTTGAATCAGGCAAAAAATTTAAATTTGCTACCCCCATTTCAGGTTAATAAACCCAACCATTCGCCTTTATAAGCCATCTTTATAGTTATAATGAAAAAGAAAGTTCCCTTAATTGCTCTTATTATTTCCTGCCTTTTTGCTTCTGCAGCAACCTATATCATTACGATTTCGAATGAAAAAAGGCCTCAGGAATTGCATATTAACACCAATCCTACTTGTTCAGCAAGTATGGACCAGATACGGTTAAATTATTACAAGTTTACAAAGCCTTTAATTTTGGCCAATGTGAATGAAGAAAGTTCATCATTGACTAATATACGATCAAAGGTTGAACAATATATTTCCCTCGCAAAAAGCAATGGAGTAGTCGAAGATGTTTCCGTGTATTTCAGAAGAATGAACGATGGAGCTTGGTTTAACATTAATCCTGAAGGGAAATTTAATCCGGCGAGTATGAGTAAGCTTTTTTTCCTGATTACTTATTTGAAGGAAGCAGAAGGAAACCCTTCTGTTATGAATAAGAAATTATATTTTGAAAAGCACTACTCTGAAGCGTATCCTCAGAATATAAAAGATTTTGAATTGAAGCCAAAGAACTCTTATTCGGTAAGAGACCTGCTGACGTATATGATTAAATATTCAGATAACGATGCAACAGTATTATTGACTCAGAATATGAATGTTAATATTTACAAAAAATTATTTTCTGATTTTAATGTTCCACTTCCCGCTGATGTAGGTGAATATTTTATAACATCCTACGACTATTCAAAGTTTCTCCGGTCGCTTTATAATGCTACTTATATTAATGCTGAATTATCTGAATTTGGATTAAACCTTTTAACACAAAGCTCTTTTCAAGATGGCATAAAAAAAGGTCTCAATCCGGATATTGAAGTCGCTCACAAATTCGGTGAAAGAATTCTGGGATTGAATGCTCAGCTTCATGAATTCGGTATCGTTTATTTCCAGGGAGAACCCTACATGCTTGGTGTAATGACTAAAGGTAAATCCCTTACTGATCTGTCGAAAATTGTTGCTGATATTTCGCGTATTGCTTATAGTGAATATCGCATGCTTCCTCAAATCTGATTTAATAGTCTTTTTTAAGATTATAGAAATCAGCAACAAATTAGTAAACCAAAATTTCTCTTTTTTCGAAATTAAATGTTAATTTCGGCCTTTCTGCCCGGGTGGCGGAATTGGTAGACGCGTCGGTCTCAAAAACCGATAGTAGTAATACTGTACCGGTTCGATTCCGGTCCCGGGTACTTATTCAGTCCGAGTCCGGACTCAAACTCAGACTTTTTTTCGATGAGTTATCTGTGCATGAGTTAGATATTCGGACACTTCGGTGTACACTAATCAATTTAGGTA
>JAYURB010000253.1:0-3556 GCA_043756425.1 Bacteroidota bacterium | reverse complement strand
TTTTCTTACTAAGTCCGGTAAAATAGTATTAAAAGAATTTGCTAATTTCTGATTCACAATAATAATAATTAATAAATCTGTTAATTAATTAGCAAATTAAACAAAAAATATGAAAAATCAAATTATAGAATTAAGTTTCGTCCTGAAATAAGGTTACCGTTAAATAAACATAAGTAATATGGCTATTGAATTCAAAAGCGCTTTAAATAGGCTTGCACGAAAGGAAAAAAACTTGACTAGTTTAAGGCGTGACAACTTAGCGGGTTTGTCCGTCAATGCAAAAGTGAAAAATGACCAACGTATGTATGTACCTTGTCACAAACATCTGTAACATTTATTCTATAAACATAAACATCTTCCTGTGCTTGCTTTCCACTTATTGTCGAATCCCATCCTTTTAAAACATCATCTGTCGTATAAATTAAAAGTCCCCATCGATCGTAAATGTCCATTTTGAATTTTGTTACTCCTTCTGTTTTAGGAATGTAGACATCGTTCATTTCATCGTTATTGGGTGTGAAAGCATTCGGAATCCAGAAATTATAAAACTCATCCACTTCAAGAGTACCTGAAATTGAATCGACACATCCTTTATCTGTTACTGCAAGCAAACTGACTTTAAAAAAGCCTGTGTAACCAAATTGGTGAGTAGGAGAAAAATCGGTAGAATATTTATCGTCGCCAAAATCCCAAAGCCATGTGACACTGTTGGATGAATTATTTATAAACTTAGCAGACGGAAGTACGTCACAATTGGAGGGAAGTTCAAAGAGGGCTGTTGGCATTGGATAAACACTAATGGCATTGGAATAAATATCAGAGCAGCCATGAATATCGGTTATTTTAAGATCGACCGTATGACTACCGGGTGTCTGAAATAAATGAGAGGCATTTCTATTATTTGTTTGCGCACTGCCATCAAAAAACCATGTATAGGATGCAATTGGAAAGGGAGCCAGAGAATTATTAAAAAGATGAAGAGTGTCTGACAAACATACTCCTGCTCCGGTAAATGAAGCAACAGGCACCGGATAAACATTAACATTATTTGTAATAGTATTCGCACAATTGTAATCCGAGATAGCGGATAGCCGAACATTAAAATTTCCTGTTAAGCTATAGGTATGTGACGGACTAAATAAATTAGAGGTATTGCCATCTCCAAAATCCCAATTCCACGATGAAACAGAACCTGATGAAATACTTGAGTTGTTTACAAAATCTGTAATTTCAGTAAAACATTTATCGTTACCTGTAAAGCTGCAAACCGGTTTGGGACTCACGCGCATATTCACTTTGAAAGTGTCGGTAGAACTTCCGCAATCGGAATATAATTTAATGGCATAAATTCCGGGAGTGTTGAATGAATAACGTATGGTATCAATATCTCCACTATACAGGATTCCATCTATATTCCATTTCTGCATACATACTAATCCAATGGATGTTATATTGAAAAAATTTACGGTATCGTTTACACAAACTACTGTATCACTGGCTTGAAATATGGGAACAGTGTTGCATGCCAGACAGGTATATGAATCAGTCGGGAAATATGGTGAAACAACAGAGGCAGAAATACTATCTGTTATTATTGCCGGAGCAACCGACCCGGCTGTGTCAATTGTAAGCACTATGGCTGAATCGGTTATTAAAGGAGAATTATACTGACAACTAACTACTCCTTCAGAATCCGTCCGGATAAAAAGAGGATCCATAGAAAGATCAAAGTTGCCAAATACAGGAGATGTAGTATAAGCATTAATTAAAAAAGTATGATCGTCGTTGAAGCGAAGGCCAATGCCTTTGTCTCTTTCCATTCCTCCATAGGTTTTAGCCCAGAGGAATCTTCCAACAGTATCAAGATTCAATAATAAGATATCCCGCTCTAACATATCTTCTGCCAATACACCGGGATTTGATGCTTTTAACGCCGGGTAACCACTGGTATTCCCAATTATTGCATATCCATTTGCAGTTTTAACTATATCCCTTGCCTGCTCCGATCCTGCATCACCGATTATTCGTGACCAGATAACGCTGCCATCGTTTTTGCTCAGTTTAACACAAAGGATATCATCACTTCCTGCAACAGATGTTTGACCAATAATAACAAATGAACTGTCGGAAGAATCATAAATAGCTTTCGAACCCCAGCTTTGGTAATCTATCTCAGCGTATCCGATTCCACCGTAAGTTCTCCCCCAAATAAGATTACCCGTGGAGTCAAGCATCATTGCCGAAAAATCTTTGCCGGGAATATTATACGTTGAGTTAATAAAAATATTTCCATTGCCTTGTACTAAAGCAGTGATTGGGTAGTCGCCAAGTCCTGAAATTATTTTTGACCATAAAACGCTACCCAATGAGTCGCATCGCATAAGACCAAACTCTCCGGTTTGAGTCATCGTAGTAACTACCAGATCACCATTGGCACATTCGTCAACAGAAAGTGTCCAGGTTGTATTATTATAACGCTTTTCCCACAGAAGGTTTCCGTTTAGGTCCAATTCAAATAACATCCCTTTGGTATTGTATAAACCCGCTACGAGAAGATGATTGTTTTTTTTGAGGTGAATACTTTTTCCTCCTTCAATGGTAGCAGTACCTATGAGTCTCATCCAGACTAAAGCTCCACAAGCATCCACCCTGTAAACGTAAACATCGCAATCGCCTGCACTTCCATTTCCTTCGTGCTGACCGGTTCCCACAAATCCACCATCGGGCAGACTTATAAGTCCAAGTGAACCCTGCATACCGGAAAGATTATATTTTCTATAAAAAGTATTAACCTGTGCAGAAGCACAAATAGTAAATAAAGAAAAAATAAGTAAAATTTTAAAGCGCATTTTTATTTTATAATCTCCCTGACCGTAATATTCTTTCTTTCATACCCCGTCTTCTCGGCAGCTACCAAAAGTTGTTCTTCCATGTTTGTAACCGGAAGAGTAAATTCAACGTGAATTACCAAATCGTCCGTACGCCAGACATTGCAGGAATCGATTGAATGAATTCTTTGCATGTATTTTGGCGAAAGAAACGGACACATGAAGGCATGCGCTTCAGCTGATAACTCATACGACCGATACGTTTTAAATAGCATGCTTCCGACACCCGAACTTTGCTGCGCTTTCACCGTTCCCAATAATCCAAGACATAAAAACAGGAAATTGATGTAATAGGTCAATGTTTTTTTATATTTTCCTTCCATGGGTTTATCAAACATTTTTATAATAATCTTCCTGACAAATTAAATTTGTATAGTCCGTTTTTTATTTAACATTTACTTCTTAATAATGTTGCAAGCAATTACTTGAATTCCTGAAAACTGTAATCTTGCTTCAATATTTATTATTTAATTGTATGAATTCCTTACATTCAGGAATTAAATAAATAATTTGAATGAATATCACTGAACTTCTCAAGATTCCAAGGGCTTATGAGCATGATTTGTCCTCACCCGGTAATTTTACAAAGGTCAGGATAGATTTAGGATAGAAAATTAAATTTACCGCAAAAACAAAATAATAAAACCTCCGAAATGCCCTATTTATAG
>JAYURB010000252.1:0-3558 GCA_043756425.1 Bacteroidota bacterium | reverse complement strand
AGGTATGGGACACACAAATGGATTTATTGAAGGATTACCTCCTGTGCTTGATTGTGCTGCTAGCTTGGATTGTTTTAGTGTCAATGATACTTCCTACTACCCAACAATCGGATTGATGTGTCTTACTCCTAATTCAATTAATGATATTTCAGAAAGAGATTTCTCATTTTTCCCTTTGCCTGTTAATGATTTTTTACATATTAGATCGGATAATAGGCAGATTGCTTCAATTGGGATTATTGATTTATTTGGAAAATTAGGAGGCACTTTTACTAATTTCAAAAACAATGAAGATGTTCTATTAGACTTATCAGATAAACCTAATGGAATATATTTTTTAGACATTTCAATTTTAAATCATCATTTATTTTATAAATTAATAGTCTTTCATCAATAGCGCCTTCAATACACATAAATATCTTAAGTTGACGCGTATGCCTTTCAGGGCTAGTTTTAAAAAAAATATATATTTTATTTTATTAATACGGATATAAAGCGAAATAATTTTTTAAAATTAAGCTCATTCAATCAAAAACCTATCCCCTTCAATAGCTAGCGTTGTATCACTAAAAACCTCTTTAGCTTCTTCGAGAAGCGGATAAAGATTTTTATAACGGGCTGAAAAATGTCCGATGATAAGTCTTTTGGCATTTGCTTTTTTGGCAATGGTGGCTGCCTGTGCTGCTGTGGAATGAAAAGTTTCTTTAGCTCTTTCTGTTTTATCACTGAGAAATGTAGCTTCGTGATAAAGCAGATCTACATTGCGGACAGCGGAAGCCACACCTTCGTTGTAGCAGGTATCTGAACAAAAAGCGTACGAACGAGGGTGGCGCGGGTCCGTTGTAATTTCCTTGTTTGGAATAATACGGCCATCAGGAAGAATGCAATCTTTACCATTCTTTAAATCCTGATAAGCTTCCAGTGGAACTTGATATTCCTGAAGTTTATTTTTAATAAGTTTTCGTAATCCAAGTTTTTCCGAAAATAAAAATCCTGTGCAGGGAATACGATGATGCAGGATAATGGTTTTTACTTCAACACCCTCATCGGAATAAATAGTTTTTGGATTTAAAGGATCGAGAAAGTAATAATGAATAGGAAACCTTAAATTAGTATCTGAATATTTTAATTGAATGTCGATAATTTCCTTTAATGGTTCTGGGCAATACAAATGAAGGTCAACTGTTCTTCCTTGTAAATGCATGGTTGAAAGCAAACCTACCAATCCCAGGTAATGATCGCCATGAAGATGAGAAATAAAAATGTGATTAATCCTGTGAAATTTGATTTTGTAGCGGTTCAATTGCAAGAGAGTACCCTCACCACAATCAACCAAAAAAAACCGCTCATGTATGTTTAATACCTGAGCGGTTGGATGTCTTTGGTAAATAGGTGTTGCAGAACTACTACCCAGAATACTAATTTCAAAAATCATCAGTCGTTTGAGATGATCATCCTCCTTGTTAAGGAATTTCTTCCGTTTGAAACTGTGTAAATATAAATTCCGGGTTGAAGACCGTGTACATCAACAGGAATAAATGATTTACCGCGTTGGAAATTATAGCTTCCTGTAATCACTTTTACGCCGAGAAGATTGGATAAGGAAAAGGTGATTTTTTCAGCACGTAAAAAAGCGACAGGGATGTTTGTATATGATTTAGCAGGATTGGGCTGATTTTGTCCGACAGAAAAAGTATTACGATCAATCACTCCAATGGCTGTGGTTGAATCAATAGTAATTGCATAATCGCTATCGTTTTGATTAACTGTCTGAGGTGTGCCAAATACAGTTCCATAACCTCTTAGCTGAACTACTATTGGATAAAATCCAACCATGCTTACGGAAGGTGAAGGACCTTGTAAAAGAATGCAGGCATCAGAACCTCCCGGAAAGACACAATTGGAAGGTGTACAAGAAAAAGTAAATCCCGAAGGCAATCCGGTTACGTTTAATATTTTAATGGAGTCAATTACAGCAGGCAATGTAAGTCCGGTAACAGGATCTCTAAATGTTGTATCAATTCCTACCTTAATTTGTATTACAGTAGAATAAGGCTGTCCGGTTAAGGCATGCGGTAATCCTGTTGCACTGTCGGGATAAATACCAACATCGTTATGAGTAATATTCGTATCAGGAATGCACTGACCCGCAGCATACAATCCAGATAGAAACAGGCAGATAAATACAGTAATTATTCGCATATTATTTTTCTTTGTGAATGTGTTTTTCAACTTCTTCCATGAAGATAAGATCAATGGCTTCATTGTTAGTAGGAAGCTGAATCAACATGGTATCGAGTTGAGAGATTGAAATAAGTTTTTTAACATGTTCCTGAACTCCCGTAAGTACAAACATACCATTGTTATCACGGCACATTCTGTAGCCCACTAAAATCGCGCTCAAGCCTGAGGAATCACAGTATTGAACTTCACTCATGTCGAAGATCATATTTTTAAAATTTTCATGATGCAGAACAACGACTTCAGCCTTAAGTTCGGGGGCGATATTAGAAGTCAGTTTTGCTTCTTTTATCTGAACAAGTACGTACTTCTCTTGTTTATCAATGGATAGGTTCATAGTTGAGTATTTTTTCAAATTTACAACAAAAAAAGCATTTCACCGTCATTACCCCATTAATTTTCAACATGGCAATTAGGGGAATTGTTAATAATGGCAAGACGGACTTTGGGGGTCGGGATTAAGTCGGAGCTCAAAAAGCTTTTTAATTTATTGATGATTTTGTCTTTCAATTCTACTTTCAGAATTAATTTTGATTACATTACTATCAATAAATTTGATTGCAATGCAAACTTTAAATACAAACAGAACCATTGTCCACATGGATATGGATTCATTTTTTGTATCCGTTTCTATCCTTCAAAAGCCTGCATTAAGGGGGAAACCGGTACTTGTAGGAGGTAATGGCGACAGAGGCGTAGTTGCAGCCTGCAGCTATGAAGCCAGGACCTATGGCATCCATTCGGCCATGCCTATGAAAACTGCACGCCGTTTATGTCCGGAAGCAATTATCATTCGCGGTGATTATGAAGAATACAGTAAATTCTCCAATACCATTACTGATATAATAAAAGAAAAGGTACCTGTTTATGAAAAATCGTCTATTGATGAATTCTATATTGACTTAACAGGTATGGATCGTTTTTTTGGCTGCTACAAATTTGCTACGGAGTTAAGGCAGATAATTATTAAAGAAACACATCTGCCCATTTCCCTTGGGTTCTCCCAAAATAAAACCGTTAGCAAGGTAGCAACAGGTGAAGCCAAACCCAACGGTCAGCGCAAGATTGACTTTGGAACAGAAAAAAACTTCCTCGCTCCCCTATCGGTAAAAAAAATCCCCATGGTAGGTGAAAAGACTTACCAGCTTTTAAGGAGTATGGGAGTTGAAAAAGTGCATACCCTTCAAAAGATGCCTGTTGAAATGCTTGAAATGGTACTGGGTGAAAATGGCAATACAATTTGGAAAAAAGCCAATGGAATTGACAACTCCCCTGTGGTGCCTTATCAAGAAAGAAAAAGTATTTCTTCTGAAGAAA
>JAYURB010000251.1:0-3566 GCA_043756425.1 Bacteroidota bacterium | reverse complement strand
GCCCGGGTGTTTATTCATATCAATCAGGTCATCGCACGTATACAGTTTGCTCACCGGGACAAGGTGGAGCGTATTATACCTTCTGCCTTCCGGCAATAGCCAATGCTACCGGCTATTATTGGTGGATAGACCGTACTGCTAATCCTTCTTTATCATTTACAAGCCCAACCGTAACGATTACCTATACTACATCTACACCGTGTGTTACCATATTTATACCTTTCGGATATACGGGAGATCAGGAACTGGAAGTAAAAGGCTTTAATTGCGCAGGTTATGGAAGACATAATGAGATTGTAATCAAAGTTGTTTCAGCTGACGATAATAACCCTTGTACAATTGATGCTTGCAATAGTGGTATTGTAACTCATGTTAATAATAAGCCGGTAGCTTCGGCAGTGGTAACTACACCTATTCTATGTTACAACGGTACCGGTTGTGTAAAGGTTCAGGTTACGGGTGGAGCAACTCCTTATAACTATAACCTTGGTTCATTTAATCCGGATACTACAATTTGCAATGTATCAGCAGGCAGTGGAAAAACGTTCACATTTACAGATGCAAATGGATGTTCATTTAAATCTCCCTCTGTTAATCTTACACAGCCAACAAAGCTGAATGTTTCGACTACACAGACACCATCAGGTTGTAATACTAATACCGGTACTGCAAAAGCGACTCCTTCGGGTGGTACACCGGGGTATCAGTATCTCTGGTCGCCGGGCGGACAAACTACTCAAACAGCAACTGGACTTGCACCTGGTAACTATACTGTAACAGTAACTGACGCCAATGGATGTACTGCTACTAAAACTGTTACAGTGCTATCTAACGGTAACGGCAATCTGCCTGCACCCGGTGCAATTTCAGGAACAATTTATGTTTGCGAGGGACAATGTATTACTTATAGTATTCAGCCTGTTCAGGGAGCTACTTCATACCAGTGGACATTGCCTAACGGAGCTGTCGGAAATTCAACATCAACATCAATTACTGTTTGCTTTAATTCTCATTTCCGTCGAACAGGCGGTGCTATTTGTGTAAAAGCTGTAGGATCTTGTGGAACGAATCCTTCAACTTGTTTGACGCTT
Source organism: Bacteroidota bacterium (assembly GCA_043756425.1). Taxonomy (GTDB): domain Bacteria; phylum Bacteroidota; class Bacteroidia; order AKYH767-A; family 2013-40CM-41-45; genus JADKIH01. The sequence continues at coordinate 2,475 of JAYURB010000251.1, read as the reverse complement.
ATTCCTGTAACTTCAAAACCTTCAAAACCCGGTTCAATTAGCGGATCCGGTACAGTTTGTCCTCCGGCAACAGGCACAATACAGATGACATATTGTATTAATCCAGTATCAAGTGCAACAAGTTATTTGTGGACGATTACAGGGAATTCCAATCCTTCACTTACAATTGCTTCCGGACAAGGAACAACTTGTGTAGTGGTGAATATTCCTGCAGGTTATAATGGAAACCAGGATCTTGAAGTAAAAGCGATTAATTGTGCAGGAGCAAGTTCTGCGAGGGATATTGATATTAAAAAGTTTAGTACTCCTTCTCAACCTAATGCTATTGGTGGTCCATCAAGTGTTTGCAAAAGCCAGATTAAAACATATAATACTAATACGGTAAGCGGAGCAACATCTTATTCTTGGACTGTAACCGGTGGTTCACAAATAATTTCAGGTCAGGGATCAAATTCCGTTCAAATTTCATTCGCAAATTGCACAACGACTACTGTAATAATAACTGTTACTGCTTCAAATTCTTGTTTCACTTCAAATCCTCGTACTAAAACAGTAACGGTGAATTTAAATTGCAAAACATCAAATGATGCAATAACTGAACCTCAAGAAATAAGCACTAATTCAATTTCTCTTTATCCAAATCCAACTTCGGGTAAAACTATCTTGTCTATTAATTCAGTGACCGATGGTAAATTTAACATGAAGGTATTTGATGTAATTGGAAAAGTATTGATTAATGAAGATCTTACATTATCAGAAGGTCTGAATACAAAAGAGATTAATCTTGAAAATGTATCGCATGGTCTTTATTTTGTAACGATTAGATCTGAAGGTATGGAAACCCAAACCTTAAGAATTATTGTTGAGTAAAAGTTTTGACCGATATTGAAAAATCCCTCTCCGAATTTATCGGAGAGGGATTTTTTATTATTATTTCATAAATTATTGAAAATGATTTATTTAAATTTCAATAATTTTTTAATGAAAATAATTAAAATCGGGAATCTGTAATGATATTGAATTAGTAATTACGGGAATAATTGAAAATCAAATATTTAAATAATTAAAAACCGCTTTTTAGTACAAATGAAACATTTCTTACACTCTGCCGTTAGAATAGCTGTGTTTCATGTTAAGTTTTAAGTTAAGTAATTTTAGTTGTTGATCAGAAAACTTCGGAGGTAAACTCCGGAGTTTTTTGTTTTTAAGGCAGGCAATAGATTTAACCTACATTACAGCTTAACCCACATTGCAGTTTAAGGCGACAAACTATTGGCTGCAATTGGGCTTTGGTTGGTGCCGGTTGGCCTAGGGGGGACTACAAATTTTTCAATAGATATTTTCCTTCTTTAACTTTTTCCGGTTATCCAAAAAGCCTGTGGGACATCAAATCACTTTCAAGAAAATGACCTCAATAAAATCAAGGTGTTCAGAGCTTTCAACACCCTTTTTTATGATAACTTGTATCAAAATTTAACACTGCAGGGGGTATAAGCTGCAATGTGGTTTAAGTTGAGCCTATTTTCCCATGAAGGAAGGTAGCAGTTTTATTTGGAATGTAGTGTTAGTGTAAAAATCACCGAGTAGAAGTGGCAAATGAAAATATATTTTTCAAGTTATCATTAAATGAATAGTTATTTTATATCTTTGGTTAGGTAAATTATTTTTTCAGTTCAAAATATCTAACGAATGAAAAAATTTATTTTAATTTTCTATTTTTCATTGCTTGCAAGTTATTTGCATTCACAAACTGTTTATACGATTCCTTGGGCAACTGTTCAACCAAAATTTGTTTTCCCTATTTACTTTGAAGAAGCAACCGGGATGAGAGATACTTTATATATATGTTATGATTCACTGGCACACACGAATACGCCTAATATGGCAGATACAATTTTCGGACAGAAATTAATATATACTGATACTACAAAGTTCTATGCATATTTTCCTTGTTGCTGTAATATTAATCCATTTCAATGTGATTCTCAATACAAAGCTACTGTTTCGCCATTAGGGGGTACTGGGCAATTCCCAATAAGTTGGATACATTTTGGTTTTCGAAATGGAATCTTGCCCTTAAAAATGAGCTGGGATATTTTGACGCTCTATAGCGATTCATTGCCTTTTCCATTAAATACTGGTTTACCTCGTGCCCAAGGAAGGTTTAATACATTAGTGGGTTCTCCTTTCATCAAGTTAAGTGAAAATGGTCAAGTGATTGACCCAAGCCTACCATATGATCTCTTGTTATCAGATACAGGCTCTAACAGATTGAGAGATAGTTGTACGGTATTTTCTATAGATGGCAATTCTCATCCTGTTGAAGAGGTTGTAATTAGTCCAATGTATTTTGAACAATGGACTGGAACTATTCCTTTGGTTGAATCTTTTGCCTCAATGAATGATTTTATTATATTTCCCAATCCTTGTAATAAGCAATTAACTTTAAAATCAAGGTTGCATTGTGAAAAAGGC
>JAYURB010000250.1:0-8596 GCA_043756425.1 Bacteroidota bacterium | reverse complement strand
CCAAATGGATCAGTTACTATCAACAAAGCATAATACGGCAGTGTGCCTTGCTGTTCGCCAACGGCTGCAAAATTTCCGTTTGATGTTTCAATAATATCCGTTAATGCTCCATATGCTGCAAGGCCGGTCGGATCATATTGGTGATGCCAAATTACATTTCCGAGTGGGTCTAATTTTACAATTGCAGGCCCAACAGTGCTACCGGTTGGATGTCCTGAATACCCACATGCAATGAACCCACCATCTTTTGTTTCTTTAATTGCATAACACCAGTTACTTCTTGAAATGGTATTTTGTTTAGTATCGAGATGAGTTCCCCATTGCATTACTACAGGTGGAGATTGAGCGAAAAGGTAAAGAGATGAGAATAGAAGGCAAGCAGAAAAAGCGAGGATAATCAAGATTTGTTTCATGATCGTAGAGTTTTAAACTAAATTTGATTAAATTATTGATAACGGCATTAAATATTAACCCGAAAATTAAAAATTGGTATTTAACAAAAAATAAATAAAGAGAACATCTTGAAAATTGTACGATTATATTCATTGTTTTGAATTTAATAATCGGTTAGAGTGTATGAAAGGTGAATATAAAAAAATCCAAAACCTATTTTAATTTTGAAAATATTGTAAATGGAGCTATTTGTAATGTAAAAGTATAGTATTCATTAAGCGAAAAATGAAAATATTAAATATTCCTGCAAAATCAAGGAATAATTCAAAAAAAGAAATAAGTTATTAATACTGATCACTAGAAAGCATCACCAGAGTACACGCTTCGAAACTTTCAATATTATTTTTATCAGCAAGTCGGGCCAGTTCATCGTTCTCAGCTCCGGGATTAAAGATGATTCTTTCAGGTTTTAGGGAAAGTATGAAATCATAATACTGAACCTGATTTTTAGGAGAGAGATAAAGTGTTACGGTATTAATTGGAGGTAATTCAGGCAGGCCGGTTTGAATATTTACATCCCCTACTCTGCCGGATTTTAAGCCTACGGCAAAAACAGTGTGTCCGAATTTCCGCAATCTTTTTATTGCAATATTCGAATAGCGTTCAGTGTTAAGTGAAGCTCCCAAAACAAGAGTTGTTTTTCCATCCATAGCATTACATCATTTCAACATACCCTAATTCCTTATGGTATGTATCTTTTAATTTACTCAACGCCCAGAAAGCAATGACTACTGAAATTATTCCAACAATTAGAGCACTTGTAACAATGTCGTATTCTAAATTCTTTCTGAAAAAGTTTAAGCAAAGCGTAAGCAAAACAAGAGAGCCACGAACAAAATTAGGCACTGTTGTAGTTACCGTAGAGCGAATGTTTGTACCAAATTGTTCAGAAGCAATGGTAACAAAAACTGCCCAATAGCCGGCTGCAAATCCGAGAAAAGCACAGATCCAATAGAACATATAAGGATCAGAAAATGGGAGATACAGATACATAGGAACTGCAATTACGGTAACGATAAGATAAAACAAGATGATTCGAATACGACTCTTAAATATCTGACTGAGGTAACCACTCATAAAATCACCAAAGGAGGTGCCAATATAAAAATACATTACAGCATTTCCTGTATTAACGTTGCTAATGCCTTTAAACAAACAAATATCTTTGGCAAGCGCTATTAGTATTCCAATCATATACCAAATTGGTATACCAATGGCAATGCAGCAGGCATAACGGGTTAAAAGATTTTTGTTTGAAAAGAGTTTGAAGAAATTTCCGCGAGATACAGTTCCAAGGTCAAGAGAGGTATACATATGGCTTTCATAGACTCCCAATCGCAGGAATAAAAGTAGAATTCCAAGAACACCTCCGATTATATATGCCACCTGCCATCCGGCGAATTGAACACCTATTAAGTCAAAGACAAGGCTTGAGAAAAAACTTTCATTCAATGCTACAAGGTTTGCAGCAACAGCTCCTAAAACACCAAAAGAAACTACTATCATAGTTCCATACCCTCTATGTTTCTGAGTCATTGTTTCACTCACCAGAGTAATGCCGGCACCCAGCTCACCGGCTAAGCCGATTCCGGCAATTAATCTTAATAGAGCATATGTATTCAGATCAGTTACAAAAGCATTGGCAAAATTAGCTGCAGAATACAATAGTATTGAACCGAACAAAACAGAAAGTCTGCCTTTGCGATCGCCTAAAATACCCCAGAGAATACCGCCAATCAACATACCTATCATTTGCCAGTTCATGAGGTTAAGACCGGCATCGGTAAGCTCCTGCCCTTTCAATCCCATGGATTCAAGACTTGGATTTTTTATGACCTGAAATAAAATAAGATCATAGATATCTACGAAATACCCTAAGGCGGCAACAATAACAATAATATTAAAAGGGGATGTATGGGCTTTGGTAGAATTCATATACGATTGGCAAATTTAAAATTGAAATCCGATTATACGTTATCATACCATCCTTCAAAACATAATTTTGAAAACATCTCACTTAAGTTACATGAGATAAGGACATTAGTTTAACTGCCTTTTTAATGCATTTATACTATATATCGTTAAAATATTTTTATTTTTGCGGCGGAGAGATGGCAGAGCGGTCGATTGCGGCGGTCTTGAAAACCGTTGAGGGTCAAACCTCCGGGGGTTCGAATCCCTCTCTCTCCGCCACAACAAATGCCCGTAAGGGCATTTGTTATTTTAGGGTGGTTATATTTTATTAAGGATTTTAAATGAGTTTCAACGTTTATGTTTTAAAAAGCGAAGTTGCTAATAGGCGATATATTGGGAGTTGTAAAGATTTAGAGGCCAGACTTAAACAGCATAACAGCGGGAAAGTCAGATCATCGAAGGGATATATACCATATAAGGTAGTTTACTCCGAAAAGTTTGAAACTAATGGAGAAGCTTTGCAACGTGAAAAGTTTTTTAAAACAATTGATGGGTACCGCTTTTTAAAAAGTAAAGGAATTTACTAACCTACTTTTTTGATTGAAATATAGATTTGAGATTAAGAAATCATACACTAAAACCGTTGAGGGTCAAATCTCCGGAAGGTTCTCCCAAAGGGATGCCTTCGGCTTCCAAAAGGGATGCCTTCGGCTTCCCAAAGGGATGCCTTCGGCAGAATCCCTCTCTCTCTGCTGAGTACAATTTGAAAGAGTGTAAGTCCCTGATTTACACACCTTTTTTATTTTTTGAAATTCCGCAAATGTTCGCTTTTGACCGCCAACTGGTTTTACTTCTGATGACCTCTTTTCAAAAATCTAAAGGGAGGAATAAGTGTGCAAACACTTGCGCACATATTCGAACTAAAAATCAATTAGTAACCATGTTTTGGCCAAAGAGGTGAAGTAATTTTGTAATCAAAATTGCCAATGACTCAATCTAAGTTTGGCAATTTTTCTAAATTTGTTTCGTGACAAATAATAGTATAAATTAGTCACGAAAATAAGCGAGATGATCATGCAACTGACTGAAAATAAAATACAAGAGCTCATCAAAGCAAAGGGAAAAGGTTTTGTGTTTACCTCAAAATACTTTTCCTCTAAAACCGATGATGTGAGTGTTGTAACATCGGCACTGAGCCGTTTGGTACAAAAAAAAGTCATTCGTAGACTAGCACATGGCCTTTATGATTTACCTGAAGTGCATCCGAAACTTGGGGCAATCATGCCAAGCACTGAAAAGGTAATTGAAGCAATCAAAACATCGGAAGCCATCGAGGTGCAACCAACTGGAGCATATGCCGCCAATCTGTTAGGCTTATCTACACAAATACCCATGCGGATTGAGCTTTATACAAATGGCCCTAAAAAGACAATTCGTTTCGGAAAACAGGAAATTCTCTTGAAACCTACCACACCAAAAAATATGATTGGTGCAGGTACGAAGGCAGGATTGATACTCCATGCATTCAGACAAATTGGAAAAGACAATGTCACAGAAGAAATGATTAAACGTATCAAGAACCTGCTAGAGGAAAAAGAAATAAAGCAAATCAAGAAACAGGCACAATATGCTCCTGCATGGATAGCGAAAATTATGCGAGAACTTATCAATGAAATTTAATCTATGAACACTTTTATACAGTTATCATCAGAAGAAAGAAACCTATACTGCCGACAGGCATCCGAAAGAATGTCTGTGCCTTTACCTGCTGCTGTTATAGAAAAAGATTTTTGGGTATGTTGGACTCTCAATTTGTTGAATGAAATTCCGGAGTTGAAGGGGAACATAACCTTCAAGGGTGGTACTTCATTATCCAAAGCCTGGGGATTGATTGAAAGATTCTCAGAGGATATTGATATTGCCATTAACCGCAAAGTATTCGGACAAGAACCGCCCTATGGTGCAGAGCACGCCGAATCCAATAGACAAAGAAAAATGCGCTTGGAAGAACTGGAAGAAAAGAGTGCTGCCTTTATTCGAGATTTTCTCATACCAAAACTTCAGGATAAAATTGCTGAACATATCCAGGAAAAATTCACACTTAAACCCATTCAAAAAGGAAATGAGGTTAACATTGAATTTGAGTATCCTGGTACTTTGAAAAACGAGTTAGGTGGTTTATTACCGGTTGTTTTGATAGAGCTTGTTTCAAGGGCAGATGAAATACCTAACGAAGAGAGAATAATCACGCCCATTATACATGAGGTATTTGTCGATATTTTAGGCGAAGGCTCATTCAGCATATCCACATTGGCTCCGGAGCGAACATTCCTGGAAAAATTACTTTTTATTCATGAAACATTAGAAGGATTCAATAAAGGAAGCGAAAAAAAGAGCAGGCATTATTATGACCTGTATAAACTGTATCAATCAGGTGTATTTGAAAAAATAAAATCCAATCGAGAACTATTGAATACTGTTGTCCAACATCGTCAGACTTTTTTTCGGTATAACACAATGGACTATTCAGATATTTTGTCAAAAGGAGTGAAAGTCACACTACCACAGGAGAGTTGGGCAGATTGGCGTGGAGACTACAGCAGGAGTGCGGTAATGATATACAGTAAAATTCCAAGCTTTGAAGAGCTGATGACATTTGCTGATCAACTAGAGAAGGAATTTAATGATTGGGTTTGCATGGTCTAATTAAATCCTTGCAAAGATTTTTTTTGAATGTAATTACAAAACTATCTAATTCCTTTTAGTCGGTGTCCACACACCAGAATCGATTCCCCTCACATACCTAAAAAACCCCTTTAACAAGGCAAGATTCATATATGAAAAGTATGATATAAAACGAAGGACACGAAGATGCAAGCCGATTTTGCGTAAAAACCAATCTAAAAATGGTGTGCAAAGAAGTAATATTTCGGTGGTAAATAAATAGAGGTAAATGCTGTCATAATAAGACATTCTCAAGAGGGAAAATAAGGAAAGCAATAATAGAAAAGGAGTAATCCATCGCAGAAATTTATGACTGAAAAAACAAAATCCTGCCGGCGTGAACGGATGAAAAAGCATATGCTTAAAGTGATTCAGATTTTGAAAATTACCGGCTGATATTCTTGACTTTCTTTTGTATTCCTGTTGAATGTCATTCGATACGTCTTCATAACAAAGTGCCTGCAGGTCGTTAATGCATTTATGTTTCTTCTCAAGAACCTTCATGGCAATAAAAAAATCATCGACAAGAAATCCCTCCGGGATTTCTTCGAAAAGTTCTTTTCTTAGCGCAAAACAGCCGCCAAACGGACCCATCATGCAACCCCACAAAAGTCCCTCTCTATATTTGATAAGGTTTTCACGTTCAATGTAGCTTTTTTCCTGAATGGAAATTCCGTCTTTTCGTAATCCAATATTAAGGATATTGGCGCCAACTAATCCTATTTCTTTGTTCGAAAAATGTTCTTGCAATCTGCGAATCATGGAACGTTCGAAAAGGACATTGGCATCAGTCAAAATAAGAATATCGTTAGCGGCCTTTAATACAAGATCGTTTATAATTGCAGGTTTTCCTCTCCGAGACATGAAGTCAATTAGATTGATGAATGGATATTTCTTTTGCAGCTCTTTAACTATTTCGCATGTCTTGTCAGTAGATGCATCGGAACCGATTAAAATCTCTATTTTGTCCAATGGATAATCGGATTCAACAATGCTAAGAAGTTTTCTTTCAATAACGTCTTCTTCATTATAAGCAGCTATTATTATTGAAACTTTCGAAGAAAAATTGTTGTTGAAATTTTCTGATGTAATCAATTTTCTATTGCGGGACAGTAAAGCAAGTATTCCGGGGAAAATCACATAAGTATAACCAATTAAAAAACAGGAAACGATGAAAATAATCGTAAAAAAAACAAATAGGGTCATAGAGAGCCCAAAAATAGTCAATCCTTTCATCTTCTAATAAGGATATGCGGACTTCTTTTTATCATTATTTTGTTAAATTTTTAGGCTTTGTAAAAAGTGGATAAATTAGAGATATATTTTATGTAAATTTACTTTATGAAAAAGTGGCTAGTATTTCATTTGATTATTGTTTTTACAACTTCCCTAAAAGCAGCCTCGCTTACCGGCTATTTTTCATTTTGCACATTCGATATTCCCGAGAATAAACCATTCCTGGAAACCTATCTCACGGTCACAGGAGGATCAGTAAAATTTATTCCTGTAAACGACAGCATGCGTCAGGGACAAATTGAAGTCATTATGCTAATTCGTTCAGGCGATAAAGTTGTTCATTTTGATAAATACAATCTTAATAGTCCTGTTGTAAGTGCTCTTTCTCCCATACCTGACTTTATTGACCAGCAGCGCATGAATCTAGATACAGGAAACTATCAGTTAGAATTAACAATTCGCGATAAAAATACAAATGAGAAAGAGTCAACTATAAAACAAAACGTAAGGATCAATTATCCTACCGATACAATCAGTATTTCTGACATTGAACTAATTGATACATTTAAAAAAACTGAAACTGCTAACAAATTTACAAAAAGCGGTTATGAATTAATCCCTTTTGTAAATACAAGTATGTTTTATCCGAAGGATATTACCAGTTTAAAGTTTTATGCTGAAATCTATCGTTCCGATAAAATAACACCGGCAGAAGATTATCTTGTCATGTATTATATTAGCAACAATGAAAGCAAAAAGGTTCTTGAAAATTTCATTGTCTCCAGCAAACAAAAACCGCAACCTGTCAATGTAATTCTTGGTAACATACCAATTTCAAATCTGTATTCAGGAAATTATAATTTATGCATTGAAGTCAGAAACAAGAAGAACCGGCTTTTAGCATTCAAACAAATGTTTTTTCAGAGAAGCAATGCTGAAAGCAAACCAATGATTACAGCTGATCTTTTAGCAACTGATGTAAACAATACATTTGTATCTCTTCTCAACAATAAAGATACCTTAATTGAATACATTGCCTGTCTGTATCCTATTTCTTCAAGCATGGAAGTTGAAACGGGGGAAAGTATAATTCAACGCTCCGATTTACATTCCATGCAGCAGTATATTTACTATTTCTGGTCCAAGCGTAATCCTGACGATCCGGGAAAAGCATTCAATGACTATAAGATAGAAGTACAAAAAGCGAAAGAATCCTTTAGTACACAGATTAATAAAGGTTATGAAACCGATCGCGGAAGGGTCTTTTTGCAATACGGTCCGCCGAATATTATTTCCGACAACAAAGACGAAGCCGGCTCATACCCGTATGAGGTATGGCAATATTATAAGCTCAAAGAACAATCAAACAGAAAGTTTGTGTTTTATGCAAAAGAACGTTCTTCTAATGAATTTAAGTTATTACATTCAGATGCCATCGGTGAAATCAATGATCCCAACTGGCAAGTAAAGCTTTATGGCTCTCAACAGTTTGGCACTTCCCTTGATCCTGTTAAACCGATAAATATCTATGGAAATCATTCTGAGGACAATTATACAAATCCTCATTGAGATCATTTCAATTAACCATCACTTTTAAAAAATTCTGTTAGAAAAAATTGAGGTTTTATTAATTGAATATCTTTTGATAAGTTAACTAATTCAGAGCTTTTTTGATTTAAAAGTTCAAGTCAATTTTTACCTTTGTCACTTCTCTGAATCTAATTCATGTCAAAACGAATTGCTGTAGTAATTTTAGTCTGGAATAACAGAAAATACCTGGAAGAGTTTTTGCCCTCTGTAATTGAATACAGTTCAGCTCTTGCAGATATTGTCGTCGCCGACAATGCTTCCACAGACGATTCAGTAGTTTTTCTGGAAACAAATTTTCCTTCTGTCAGAATCATCAGAAATAAAACAAATGAAGGCTTTACCGGTGGTTACAATACTGCGCTCAGTCAGGTTAACAATGAATATTTTGTAATGTTAAACAGTGATGTGAAGGTTACCGAAAACTGGCTGCAACCATTACTGGAGTTAATGGATAAACAAATCGATGCCGGGGCTTGTCAGCCGAAAATTCTATCCTATCATTCACCGGATTATTTCGAATATGCAGGAGCGGCCGGAGGATTTATCGATAAATACGGATATCCATTTTGTCGGGGAAGAATTTTTAATTCACTTGAAAAAGATATGCATCAATACGACGATAGCAGAAAAATTTTCTGGGCAAGTGGAGCATGCATGATGATAAGAGCATCAGTTTTCA
>JAYURB010000249.1:0-3570 GCA_043756425.1 Bacteroidota bacterium | reverse complement strand
GGAAAAACTTTGCTTGAAGTAGGCAGCGGATCCGGACGGTTTACGGAATTGCTTGTTGATGCAGGGGCGCTCGTTCATTCCGTTGATTTGAGTGTTGCTGTTGAAGCTAACAAAGAAAATATCGGTGACAAGGAGAATTTTATCATAGCTCAGGCAAGCGTTTATGAACTACCTTTCCCAAAAGCATCCTTCGACTTTGTTCTCTGTATTGGTGTGATTCAACATACACCATCTCCCGAAAAAACAATCAGCGCTCTATGGGAAATGGTTGCTCCGGGTGGTAAAATTATTGTTGATCATTACCGCTGGAGATTATCGTATTATTTTAATACGAAGCCTCTGTGGAGACATTACATGAAAAGATTGCCTCCGGAAAAGTCAATGGCAAAAATCAAAAAGCATGTTTCCTTTTTTTTTCCGCTGCATTGGAAGTATAGAAATAACAAAATAGCTTCCTGGCTGCTGCATCGCATCTCTCCGCTAATTGAATATATCAAAGTATTTCCCGAAAGAGATTATGAATGGCATTATGAATTAAGTCTGCTCGATACGTACGATTCATTAACCGACTATTACAAACATTTAAGAACTGAAAAAAGTATTTATAATACACTTAAAAAACTAGGAGCCTCCCATGTAGAAGTTTGGCGCGGTGGAAACGGTGTTGAGGCAAGAGCCATTAAACCCTGAGATTAACAATTCCTTATCCAAAATCAAGTTTTTCTTTAAAAGCATCTTCAAAGACTTAATTAATAAGGGATTTTAATGAATTAATTCATAAAAAATTTTAACTTTGTATAGGGAAGTATTGCATCTATACTGAATGCTTTGAAATAGAAAATTCAAGAGTAAATTGAGAATAATACAATGAAAAAATTAAGTACTGTTTTATTCTTTATTTTATTTTGTTTTTTTACCAATGCCCAAACAATTAAAATTCTTTTCGATGCAACAAAGGCTGAAAGCGCCGGGAATGCAGACTGGGTAATTGATGCGAATTCCCACAACCTTGGCTATAGTTCCGGTCCAGCAGTATTGAATGGCGGATCTGAATCCAACCCCCAGCAAATTCCTTTTCCTGCTCAGTCGGGAATTACCTCTTCTACTTCCGAAACATATTGGAACGGCGCTTTGTCGTATTGGGGGGTGGATTGCGTCCTACGGAATTACACAGTAGAAACATTGCCATACAATGGACAAATTACCTATGGCAGCGGCAGCAATGCTCAGGATCTGTCCAACTATGATGTATTTATAGTATGTGAACCCAATATACTTTTTACCGCTTCAGAAAAGGCGGCCATACTCAATTTTGTACAAAATGGCGGCGGACTTTTTATGGTTTCCGATCATAACATATCAGACAGAAATAATGACGGCTGGGATTCCCCGCATATATGGAATGACTTAATGGCAAATAATAGCGTGCATGTTAATCCATTTGGAATGAGTTTCGATTATACTGACTTTTCCCTGACAACCTTAAACATTCCTTCTTTGCCCGGTGACTCCATCCTTCACGGCCCGGCCGGTAATGTTACTCAGGCAAAATTTGTTAATGGAACGAGTCTTTCTTTAAATACTTCTCAAAACTCTACGGTAAAAGGAGTCGTTTATAAAACCGGTTCTTCATTTGGAAACACAGGGGTGATGTGTGCTTATGCACGTTTTGGAAGTGGAAAAGTCGCAGCCCTTGGTGACAGCTCACCTTGTGACGATGGAACAGGAGACTCCGGTGACCAGCTTTACAACGGCTATATAACTGATGCCGGAGGAAATCACCGCAAACTGCTTATGAACATTACCATTTGGCTTGCAACAACAACTTCTCCGACGCAGCCTGTAGCAGATTTTACTGCCAGTCCGCTTTCAGTTTGCATTGGCCAGTCGACATCATTCTCAAATTCTTCTTCTGGGTCAATTACAAGTTATTTGTGGAACTATGGTTCTGGTGCTACTCCCGCAACATCTACATCTCCCGGACCGGTTTCTGTTACATACACTTCTTCCGGTACTAAAACAGTTTCTTTAACAGTTACAGGTCCCGGCGGCTCATCGACAACTACGAAATCGAATTATATAAGTGTTCCTGTTTCATGTACCAGCAAGGATATTGGAGTATTTTCCTTACTCAATCCGGCTTCATCCATTTGTCCGGAACCCGCTCAATCTTTGCAGGTGCGTATTAAAAATTATGGAGCTACAACTATAGACTTTTCACTGGTAAATGCCACTGTAACTTTAAAAGCTATTAACCCTTCTTCCATACAACAGAATTTTACAAAAACCCTTAACAGCGGCACACTTGCTTCGGGTTCTACACTTGATGTAACGTTTGCAAGTACTTACGACATGAGTGTTCCGGGAAACTATACTTTAAACAGTATTACGAGTATTGCTTCTGATGCAAATACATCAAACGATACCTTGCCACCTGTTTCAGTAATTGTGTCCCAGGGATTTTTATCTGATTATACAGTTATGACAGAAAATATGGGCGCTGTTAGTACAACCACAACAATTACACTGCATGAAACAAACGGCGGTTTTGAAAATGACAACCTAACCATGTCGGGCAGCGCTGATGTTAGAATAACACTTCCATCATCAGGGTATGCTACAGCATCAGCCGGGGCCAATGTTTTCTTTACAAATGCAGCCGGTAAAAATTTCATTATACAAGGAATCGATGCTTCCGCTATTAGTAATCTGAGTTTATCTTTTGGAATTTATAATGGCACATCAGGATCAACAGGAAGTGATTTTTCTGTGAAGGTGAGTTCTGATGGTACCACGTATACTTCTCTTTCCATTCCTCCCTTACCTACTGCTTTGGGATGGTATTACGTAACCGCTACAGGAGTAATTCCTTCTGCAGGTAATTTACGAATACAATTTATTCAGAATGGAAGCACAAATCAATACCGTATAGATGACGTTCTTCTTGTAAACAAAATTACGGCTCCTGTCATTTCACCGCAAGGTCCTGTTAATTTATGCCAGGGTGGTTCTGTTGTGCTGACAGCCACTCCTACGATTTCATATTTATGGTCGAATGGAGCCACTACGCAAAGCATTACCGTTAATGCTACAGGAACATATTATGTGACCGAAACGAATGAATCGGGTTGTACTATTTCTACCTCTCCGGTGGCTGTTACAGTTAATACTACCTATAACAATACAGTAAATGTCTCTATTTGTTCGGGCAGTACTTATACCTTACCCGATGGTCTTTTAGTCAGCACTTCAGGAACTTACACTTCAACTTTACAATCTATTGCCGGATGTGACAGTACAATTATTACCAATCTTAATGTCATCCAAACAAATGACAATAATGCTTGTACACTGGATGCCTGCAATACATTTAACGGCTCGGTTACCCACACTTTGATAAACACAGACGATAATAATGCCTGTACCACCGATGCTTGCAATACAGGAACAGGAGCTGTTACACATATAGCTGTAAGTGTCGACGATGGAAATGGCTGTACCACCGATGCCTGCAATACTTCCACAGGAGCTATCACACATACTGCAATTAATATTAGCGACGGTAATTCC
>JAYURB010000248.1:0-3576 GCA_043756425.1 Bacteroidota bacterium | reverse complement strand
TGCGAACGCAGCCTGCCCTGCTGTGAGGGACATTCTGTCGAGTAGGAAAAAAAGTATCAGCCTAATCCTCTCATAGATACTAATCAACATATTACGTATTCAGAATTTAGGGTTAGGGATTAATTATTCGTTTTTAAAAAACTACATTTGCGCAACAATTCACAATATGCAGCGGAAGTTCGTTACAAATTTAGCACTGGTACTTTTCCTGAACCTCCTCATCAAACCTTTTTGGATACTGGGAATTGAAGTAGCTGTTCAGAATGCCGTAGGAACCGAGCAATATGGTTTTTATTATGCCATATTCAACTTTTCATTTCTATTGAATATCCTTTTGGATCTGGGAATAACAAATTTCAACAATAAAAACATTTCTCAAAACAATCATTTACTCAGCAAACATTTATCGAGTATAATAGTTCTCCGGTTTTTGCTTGCGGGAATTTTCGTTGTGATAACATTAATTGGAGGGCTTGTTATTGGCTATACGAATGACATGATGAAAATGCTAATGGCTGTAATATTCAACCAGGTATTGATTTCTTTCATTATGTATTTGAGATCTAATCTGGCCGGCTTGCATTTGTTCAAAACAGACAGCATTATTTCTGTTCTCGACAGGTTAATAATGATTGTACTTTGTAGTATATTATTGATAAACTATAAGTCATCGGGGCATTTTGATATTCGTTGGTTTATTTATTCACAAACCTTAGCATATATAATTACAGCTTTTATAACGCTGATAATTGTAATGAAAAAAGCTAAGATCAGACGCTTACGCTGGAGGTGGCCATTTTTTTTATTAATCCTTAAAAAAAGCTACCCTTATGCTGTGCTTGTCTTGCTAATGACCTTTTACAATAGAATAGACGGCGTTATGCTTGAGCGATTATTGCCATTTCGTATAGGAGCGCATGAAGCAGGAATTTATGCTTCAGCATACAGGCTATTAGATGCATCAAATATGATTGCGTTTCTCTTTTCAGGATTACTACTTCCTATTTTTTCAAAAATGATAAAACTGAAGCAAAATATAGAAGAAATGGTAAGGCTTGCTGTTTCTTTACTTGTTATTCCGGCCATTATTGTAGCCACCTGCAGTTATTTTTTCAGTTATGAAATTATGAATATGCTTTATAATGGAAACCATATTGAAGAATCGGCTTCGGTATTTAGAATCTTAATGTGCTGCTTTATTCCTATTTCCTCTACCTACATTTTTGGAACGCTGCTCACAGCAAATGGCAATCTTCGTCAGCTAAATTTCATGGCAAGCACAGGCATGCTTATGAATATTATTTTAAACCTTATTCTTATTCCAAAAATGTCAGCAACAGGCGCTGCAATTTCATCGATTACAACCCAGGTTTTTACTGCCCTTGCACAGATAATTATGGCTCAAAAAGCTTTCGATTTTCGTATAAATTATACTTTCTTGGGTAAGCTTATATTGTTTATTATCAGTTCAATATTAATTAACATCTTAATTACCGGTTTAGAAATGCACTGGATGAGTAAACTTGCTATTTGCGGGGCAAGCTGCTTTGGTATGGCATTAATTACCGGACTTATAAGTATTAGAAATTTATATGTCATTGTTAAATATGAAGAATGAATTGGCCGAAAAATTGGCCATTAATAACCTTAAATACCCTGAAATATACGGGAAATTTATTTTTTTAATCATCGGATAATCAGCATTTAATACTATTTCAAAATTCGATGTCATCAAAAAAGACCCAATTAATGGGGCCGAAGAAATCGAAATTTTCAATTTACGATTCCTTTTCTACCTTTGAATCCCTTTTCCCAATACCACCACACGAAGAATGTTTCAAAAAGCCAGAGAAAAAGCATACCTGGAATCAACAAGTCAATTGTTTCTTTTGGTGAGATGGCGTAAGCCACTGATTGTTATTTTTTTATTGACTACAATTGGCTCGTATATTTTTTCAGGTCCTTATTTTATTAATCCAAAATTCAGGTCATCTGTTATCTTTTTTCCATCGGCTACTAATTCAATTAGTAAAGCTCTTTTAGAAGAAAATGGTTCTGAGAAACAGGACATTCTAGCTTTTGGAGAAGAAGAGCAGGCTGAACAAATGTTGCAAATTCTCAATTCGGATGAAATACGTGGAATCATTATTAAGAAATATGACTTAATAAATCATTACGGCATTGAAAGTGACGAAAAATTCCCGATGACTGAATTATTCGAAAAATTCAAAAGCAATATTAGTTTTTCCCGAACTGAATTTATGTCTGTCAGAATTGATGTGCTTGATACAGACCCAAAAATAGCCGCTGATATGGCCAATGAAATTTCTTCCTTACTTGATTCCGTAAAAGGTAAAATTCAACGCTCAAGAGCTGAAGACGCTCTGGTTATTGTAAAAAAATCATACGAAGAAAAATTAGAATCGATTAAGCAAAAGGAAGATTCGCTTCAAAAAATATGTAAAATGGGCGTAATGGATTTCCCAAGTCAGTCAGAAATCCTGAATAAAGAATTTACGCTTGCTACATCAACTTTTTATAATGAAAAAGCCAGTCTAAGTGTACTTGAAAAATACAAATCATCTACCGATACGGCTATCTTGGGAACCCGGGCAAGGATTATGGGAGCTGAAGCAAGGTTGAAGGGTCTTTCTGTACAACTTGAAAATCTTGCCAGGTATGGTGGCGCCAGTGTTTCACTCAATGAACAACTTACCCTTGATAGAGAAGAAATATCAAAAACAAAAAAACAATTGGATAAACTTTCTGTTGATGCCAATCAGAGCCTGACACCAAAGTTTATTGTCAACAAAGCCATGGTTTCAGAAAAAAAATGTTACCCTATTCGCTGGCTAATCGTTCTTGTTTCCATTACTTTAAGTTTTATGCTTTCCGTTATCCTTATCAGCATATTTGAACGCATGAAAGAAATTAAATACAATTTATAAATCAAACAGTAAAAGAAATAAATGGATAATACATTCTTTAATTCAATTGAACTTCTCAGGCTAGTTGCCAAATGGAAAAAGCATTTGATAATTATAGGGCTTATAAGTTTAGCAGGATCAATAATATTCTCTTCGCCTTATTTTATTAAACCGAGATATAAATCGTTTGCCCTCGTTTACCCTTCCAACCTTATTGCTTATTCTACTGAAAGCCCAACTGAACAAATGCTTCAACTGGCACAATCGTATGATATACGCGACAGGATTATTCAATCTTTCGATCTCTACAAACATTACGAACTTGACACTACAAAAGTTAAAAGTTATAAAAGCAGGATTTACCAAATGTATGATGAGAACATCACCATTAAAAAAACAGAATATGAGTCCATGGAAATCACTGTTTTTGACACAGACCCTTTTATAGCATCCGATATAACTGATTCCATAATTCATTATTTTAATGTTAAATCCCGTGCTTTGCAGGTAGAAAAGTCCTATGAAGTAATGTTGATTGCCGGCGAACAGTTGGAAAAAAAGAAACATGAAATGGATTCCATGGAGAATATTCTGCATGAGTATAGTGTAAAATATGGCTTGCTTGATATTAAACAGCAAACAAGGGAAG
>JAYURB010000247.1:0-3579 GCA_043756425.1 Bacteroidota bacterium | reverse complement strand
ACAAGTATTTTACAACACCTGCTCCACTTACAAGTTTCCTTTGGTATTTGGTTGCAAAAAGTGATTCCGGTTTTTACATGGGATACCGTTCTGTTTTTGACAAGTCGGATACTATTCCTCTTCACTACAGACAACAAAATGAAAACATGATTGCAGCCTTACCTGCATCGAGTGAACTTTTAAAATTAAAAAGATTTTCCAAGGATTATTACTCCGCTGAAAAATCCGGTGACACGCTTTATTTCAATGACATTCGCTTTGGTACTACGGGAGGATGGGAAAGACCAAATGAAGATTTTGTATTTCGCTATATTCTAAACGAAGGAATGAATAATGACCTTGTAATTCAGCGTGGCCGCATGAAATCAGCAGGAAAAGATGCCATAAAATCATTATGGGAGAGAGTTAAAGGGAAATAAGACTTGTCTATATTAAAGTTCTCCGGCCTGAGCTATCAACTCAGCAATATCAAGAACCCTGACCTGTTCTTCCTTGTTGAAGTTTTTGACACCGTCGGTCATCATAGTCATGCAAAATGGACAAGCAACAGCAATAAAGTCGGGTTTTAATTCAAGCGCTTCTTCTGTACGTTCAATGTTTACATCTTTATTACCTTTTTCAGGCTCTTTGAACATCTGTGCTCCACCTGCACCGCAGCAAAAGCCATTCTGCCTTGATCGTTTCATTTCAACAAAAGCACTGTCGAGTTTTGCTATGGTTTCGCGGGGAGCTTCGTATACATCATTACCGCGACCCAAATAACAGGGATCATGATATGGAATACGCTTTCCGGCAAAAACTCCTCCACTGATGGCAAGCTTTCCTTCATTCAGTAGCGTTTGAATCATTTCTGAATGATGTATTACTTCATATGTGCCACCCAATTCGGGATATTCATTCTTTAACGTATTGAAGCAATGCGGACAAGCAGTTACTATCTTCTTTACGCCATAAGCATTTAAAACCTGAATATTGGTTCGTGCCTGCATTTGAAATAAAAATTCATTCCCCGCTCTTTTTGCAGGATCTCCCGTGCAGCTTTCTTCTGACCCGAGAATGGCAAACTTTACATTACAATGGTAAAGTATTTTAGCAACAGCCCTGGTGATCTTTTGTGCACGTTCATCAAAACTGCCGGCACAACCTACCCAAAAAAGTACCTCAGGAGATTCGTTGCGGGAAGAATAATCAGCTAGTGTTTCAATTTTCATATTCTGAGTAGGGCAATTTAGATTTATGGTTAAAAAAAAATTAGCTAATTCGATAATTAGCTAATTAGCTAATTCGTTAATTAACGAATTAAATAACAGCGTCTCTCCAATTCCCCCTATCAGCCTGTGAAAACTGCCAGGGAGCTCCGTTGTTTTCAATTTTATTAAACATAGAAGCAAGTTCTGAAGGAACCTTGCTCTCTTCCATTACAAGGTATCGGCGCATGTCGAGAATAATACTCAAAGGATCAATATTAACCGGACAAGCCTGTACGCATGCATTGCAGCTGGTGCATGCCCACAATTCTTCGTCGGTAATGTAATTGAAAAGAGATTTATCGTCTTTAAATTCCTTTCCTGATTTATCTATTCCCCTTCCGACTTCTTCAAGCCTGTCGCGGGTATCCATCATAATTTTGCGTGGCGATAATAATTTTCCGGTTTGGTTAGCAGGACATTCAGAAGTACATCTTCCACACTCTGTGCATGAATAAGCGTCCATAAGCTGCTTCCAGCTAAGATCGTTTACATCTTTAGCTCCAAAACGCATTTGATCACTTGGCGGGGGTTCTACCTGTGCGGCAGGGTCCATCATTAACATAACTTCACGGGAAACATTTTTCATTTCATTAAACTTTCCCTTTTTCTCCAAATTGGAATACCACGTATTGGGAAAAGCAAGGAGGATATGAAAATGTTTTGAATAAGGAACGTAATTTAGGAATGCTAATATTCCAATAATATGAAACCACCAGCATATTCTTTCAACAGCCATTAACGATTCAGAAGAAAACGACGAAAATAAAGAAGCATATAAGCCGCTTACAGGAAAGGAACCTGCAGTAATATAGTGTTCGAATGATCGTAACTGCAAAATTGAATCGGCTGCATTCATTGTCAGGAAAGCGAGCATTAATAGAATCTCTGTTATAAGAATTATATTGGCATCCGTTCTCGGCCAGCTTGTAAGCTCGCGCATGGTAAATCTTTTCAAGCGTATTACATTTCTGCGAATAAGAAAAATCACACAAGATACAAGAACAAGAAGTGCCAGTATTTCAAAACTGCCAATGAGCATATTATAAATACTTCCTGCAAAAGAAAAAACCCGGTGCGTTCCTGTTATTCCATCGATGATTATTTCAACAACTTCAATATTAATAATAACAAATCCTACATAGAGAAAAATGTGAAGAATACCGGCTACCGGTTTTGTCACCATTTTCGATTGTCCTAAAGCAACCCGAATCATGGTTTTCCATCGCAAACTTCTATTGTCGCTTCTGTTAACTTCTCTACCCAGACGAATATTGCGTATAACCTTTCTTAAGTTTTTTGTAAATAAAAAAACTGCCGCAGCGAAAATTAAGAAAAAAATTATTTGAGCCATTTCAATGCTTCTTATCCTTTTTTCCAAATGATATTAGTGAGAACTTCACATATCTTCCCGGATTAACTCTAAAATCACTTAACAGTAAATCTAAACTGCGGGCTGATGCATTAAGATTGTCGTAAAGGCTATCATTAGTTGCAAGTTGGCCAAGAGACCCTTCCCCTTTATTCACTTTTTGCAGAACGCCTGCAGTTTGCTCCAATGATTTCCTCATATTTTCCATTGTCTGAGAAATGTTCGATTTGGCAAGGGTATCAGATATGGAAGAAAAATTATTGATCATAGTTGTTATTTTCTCATTGTTGTTCTTAAGAGTATTTGTAATAGATTCAATATTTACAAAGATCATCTTAAGCTTACCGTCTTTATCCATCATACTATCCAGATTATTGGAAACATGTTCAATAGAGGCAAGTGAGTTTGATATACTTTCAAAGGAACGCTTTAGATTATTTTTTGTGCGTTCATTAAAGACCTCGTGAATAACCCGGAGCACGGAATCCATAGAAGCTAAAAGATTTTCTGTTTTTGCTTTTATAGGTGCGACCTGGGCCTGAAATTCTTCAGGAAGACTTTGCTGCAATCCGGACATTAGTGTATCGCCGTCTTGCAATTCCTCCTGCGAATCCCCCAAAAGAATACGAATCCCTTTTGAGCCTAAGATGTCAGTACTAAAAATCTGTGCTTTGGAATTTTTGGGAAGGTGAATATTATTGTTAACCGTCATTGTAACAACGATTTTACCTCTGCCATCATTCTGCATTCTGAGTTTCCTGATGAGACCGACTTTCAATCCATTAACCTGAACAGGGTTAGATGCTGCAAGTCCTTCCACCTGATCGTAAACAGCAAAAAGACTTTTATCGCTTGAAAAGAAATCTCTTCCTTTAAGAAAATTCAATCCCCAAAACAACAAGGTTACTCCAGCGACAACGATAATTCCAATTTTTGTTTCTCTGGATAATTTCATTTCTT
>JAYURB010000246.1:0-8660 GCA_043756425.1 Bacteroidota bacterium | reverse complement strand
CGAAATTAATTCAGAACAATTTAAATCCGTCTTTTCCTAATGGTGTAGAAAATAATATTGCAAAAATTAGTGCTTGGCACTATTACCTAACCGCAGGGTATGTATATAAACTAAATGAATTAATGAAAGTTAAACCATCTATGATGTTTAAAGCAACACGTAATGCTCCGGTTCAGCTTGATATTAATGCGGACTTCCTGATCAATGATTTCTTTTGGCTAGGTGCCGGATATCGTACCGGAGATGCTGTCAACGCTATGGTCGGACTGGACTTAAGCCGGCAATTGCGAATTAGTTATTCTTATGATTTTACAGTTTCAACGTTACAAAAATACAATACAGGTTCTCACGAATTCGGTTTGAGATATCAATTCATAGAAAAAGGCAGAAATTTCATCAGCTCACCGAGGTACTTCTAATAGTTCACAAAAAAATATTTTTTATTAATAATATTAATATGGCAAATTACTTTAACAAAAAAAGCTTTTGGATCAACGGTGTTATTTTAATATCGACATCCATTATTTTAAATTCCTGTAAAAATAATGGCGATGCGGATAAAAAATACGATAGACTGGAGTATGCAAAAGCAATACCGCTTTACAAAAAAGCTTTGAAGAAAGACACTAAAAATTCAGCGTATTGGGCAAAACTAGGCGACTGCTATAGAAAAAATAATCAGGTCAAAGAAGCGGAAAGCTGCTATGCAAATGCTGTAAATGGAGATAGCAGTAAAAGCATCTACAAATTTGAATATGCCCTAACCCTCATGAGCAATGAAAAATATCCAGAAGCTCTGGAATGGATGGAGAAATATTTAAAAGAAGTGCCGGATGACTCCTGGGGTAAAGAACTGGCTTCCGGACTAAGCCATATAGATGATTTCTTTGCCGGTAAGGACAAATTTAAGGTACAGAATCTTTCAATCAATTCTCCCGAGTCTGAATTTGGTTCTGCTTTTTATAAAGATGGAATTATCTTCACTTCCTGCCGTAATGCAAAGGTTCCCAACAAAGACAATAATGACACAGAATATGGAAGTGACCAATGGACCGGTAAAGGATTCTATTCACTCTTTTATGCCAAAGGCGCTAAAGAAAGTTTTGATGAGCCTGTTGTTTTTCTGAATGGAATACAATCTCAATATCACAATACCTCTGCTTGCTTTAATAAAGAAGGAACAGAACTATTTATGACACGGAATTTAATAAACAATAAAAAGAATGATAAAAAGCTAACATTACAAATTTATATTTCAACTCTAGACAATGGCAAATGGGAATCTGTAAAACCATTTCCTTATAATAGCGATAATTATTCATGTGCTCACCCGGCCCTTAGTCCCGATGGACAAAAATTATATTTCGCTTCAGATATGCCCGGCTCCCTTGGTGGAATGGATTTATGGGTCAGTAGCAGAAGCAATAACCGCTGGGATGTTCCGGTAAATCTTGGTCCTAAAATTAATACAAAAGGAAATGATGTCTTTCCTACAATGGCTGAAGATGGAAATCTATATTTCTCATCTAACGGACATGAAGGAATTGGAGGACTTGATTTATACTGCGCTAAAGATACTTTGAATTCTTTTTCTGAACCCATTAACCTTGGAGCTCCGTTTAACAGCTCCGATGATGATTTCAGTCTTATACTTGATAAAAAAAATGATTTCGGTTATCTCAGTTCTAACCGTACCAAAAAAGGAAATGATGATGACATTTTTTATATTGAAAAAATTGATGAAATCCTTACAAGCACCATTGAAAAAAACAGTGAGTTATTGGCAGACAATAGTACAAATAAGACTACTGACGAAACTAAAACAAATGCTGCCTCTGATTCATTAACGAATGGAATGGATGCAGAAAATAATACAGCTGCGAATAAAGAAAATACAGCAAAGAAATCCCCTGAAAATTCAGCCAGCCAAGGTTCATCGGTTTCAATGAATTCAGATATTGATGGAAATGCTGTTAATCCCAATAAAATGAATTCCGGTTTGGCCAATAATAATGTCTCCGGAAACCTAAACCAAAATAATTCAGGTATTGCAGCATCAACTCCTTTGGACAATCAGAATACCATTTCTTCAGAGCAACCAACACAAAGTACAACCAATACAAAAGGAAATAAAAGTTCCACTTTTGCCAGCGTAACAAAAGATAATACAGATAAGGATTCCTATAACAATTTACCTGACCCAAAGAATATGGAAAAAACTATTTGGGGAAAAATAACGCATAAAGTTTCTTCATCGCCTCTTGAGAATGTAGCTGTAAAATTAATTAACCTGTCTAATCTTGATACCATTACTACCTATACAGGAAAAGACGGAATCTATTCTTTTTCCGGACTGGATTACAATACGCGATTTAAAATTGCTTCCGGGGTAGAATATTGTAACGTTAAAACCATCGATACAAATATTACCGCTATCAATACAACTGTAAATGCTAATATGGAACTCTTCTGTTCAGAGGAGAATATTTCAATAAATAATATTTATTATGATTTCAATAAATCCAATATTAGTGCTGATGCAGCTAAAGAACTCGACAAGCTGGCTAAAATTATGAAACAAAATACAGAGCTCGAACTTGTCGTTAGTGCTTTCACGGATTGCCGGGGATCTGATGCATATAATATGGTACTTTCTCAAAAAAGAGCAGCTTCTGTTGTTGCCTATCTAGAAACCAAAGGAATTGACCGCCGCAGATTAATAGCGATTGGACATGGTGAAACCAAACCCATAAACAAGTGTGATTGCGGGAATAATTCCAATAATGTCTGTACTGAAGATGAATATCAACGCAATCGTCGTGCAGAATTTAAATTGAAGTCAAGGAACCTTCCGGCCTAACAAATTCAATAGACTAGTTTATTGAGCTTCAATTTGAATTATTCATTGTTTTAATGCTTTTTTTTGATTTTCTACCCTTTCCGGGAATTTAATTACTCTGTTTTTTATCTTATATTTGTTAAGTAAAAAAATTGATTTGTTATCAATTTATTTAATCAAACTCTTAAAATCCAAACTTAGATGAAATCAAAATTACTTTACGTAATAATCCTATTCAGTTTATCCATAAATTCATTAGCCCAGTGGCAGCCTACCAATGGTCCGTACGGTGCAAATGTCAGAGACATATTAGTGGATGGCAGTAATATTTATGCTGCTACTTATGGAGGAGGAGTTTATTTATCTACCAACAATTGCCTCAGCTGGTCTACAATAAATAATGGCTTAGGAAATTTATTTGTTTCAGCATTAGCTGTTGAGGGAAATAAAATTTTTGCCGGTACTGATCTGGGGCTTTACTCTTCTACAAATAACGGCGTTAACTGGACTATCGATACTGCAGGAATTGGTTTAACCGGTGTTGTATCAATGAAGTTCAATGGCACTAATTTATTTATAGGTACCAATGACGGTGTGTATTATTCCGGCAATAGCGGATCTAGTTGGGTTAACAAAGGTCCCTTAGCTACACGTGTTAATTCTTTTACTTTCCAGGGCCCGTATGTATTTATCGGAACCGATTATGGCGTATTTCAATCAATTGATACCGGTTCAACCTGGTTATCTATAAACAATGGTTTAGCCAGCCCGGTAATTTTTTCAATGGCAATAAGAGGAAATAGCATTCTTGCCGGTACTGCCGGAAATGGAATTTTTGTTTCATCGGATACAGGCGCAAATTGGATACCGGATACACTTGGAATGGTGATCTCAAATATCTTTTCCATGTATGTTACCGGTAACACGGTTTATGCCGGAACCAACAAGGGTATTTATTTATCGAATAGCTCCTTCACGCAATGGTCACTGACATCTTCCGGTATTAGTAGCCTCTATATTCGTAGCCTAACTGCAAATGGAAGCACTATACTTGCAGGGGCTGAAAATTATGGCATTCTTCTTTCCACAAATAGCGGCGCATCGTGGTCTGTTTCTAACGATGGAATGAAAGGTGTTTCTATTCAGTCAATCGCTACCGATTTACCCAATAATTATGTTTATGCCGGTTCGGCAGGAGCCGGAAACTTTCGTACCGATAATAATGGAAATAGCTGGCTGTATGGTAATGGTGATTTATCATCACTATCTGTAAATTCTATTGTTGTGACAAATACAAATCTTTTTGCAGGCACAAACGACGGCGTTTATCTTTCAACAAATCAAGGAGTGAGCTGGACTCCCCAAAATAATGGAATGTCAAACCTGCCTACCTCCGCTCTTGCTTATAACGGCTTTCTTTTATTTGCCGCAACCATTAATGACGGAATTTATGTTACTGCTAACAATGGAACTAATTGGGTAGCTATTAATAACGGACTCACAACCCTTTCTATTAATTGTTTAGTAATTGATGGTGCAAATATTTACGCAGGTAGTTCCGGTGGTGGAATTTTCCTTTCTACGAATGATGGGGCTAGTTGGACTGCCGTTAATACAGGTTTGAACACTACTAATATTAATGCCTTAACAATTAGCAACGGTTCTATCATTGCAGGAACAGATAATGGAATCTATGTTTCCTCCAACAACGGAGCCTTATGGACGCAGTACAATTCCGGTCTTACAAGCTATTTTATAACATCACTTACTGCTTCCGGGAATATCGTTTTTGCAGGAACCTATTACGGTGGTGTCTGCGCTTCTACAAACAGCGGACAATCGTGGAGTGATTTTAATTTGGGCTGGTCAGCTTTTACTAATGTAATTTCACTGGCAACAAATGGAATTAATGTATATGTGGGTACTACTTCTACCGGTGTATGGTGGCAGCTTGTAAGCAATGCTGTTGGTATTACTAATTCACCGAATAATGAAAACATGATTTCAATAGCCAATAATCCATCTTCCGGTGACTTTAGGATTTTGTTTTCAGGTTCAACAAACCACTTTGATGTTTTAACTGTCTATAATGCAGTCGGTGAAAAAATTAGTGAAGAACTAATTAATCCATTCTCTAATTACGAAATTCCTTTAGACCTTACTGATCTTGCTGAAGGAACATATTTTGTACAATTTGTTTCTAAGTACAATGTTGTTACTAAGAAAATTATTATTCGTAAGTAAGAATGATTTCAAAGTAAATTATTGTTTACATTTATTGGTAAATTCAAATGGAGGAACAATGAACCCTTTATTAACATGAACTTTAAAGTTTTAGTTTTTCTGATTTTATTTTCCTGCTGCACCATTTCCGTTTTCTGTCAATGGGATCTTGTTTGTGACGATTGTGTCTATGGGCCTTCTAATTGCAATGGACCTACTACTAATGAATTTGAATTTGAATTTTCAACTCCTTCTTACTTTTACTACTGGTATTTATCACCCCGTTGTGGCCCAAACTCTCCATGCCCTTATGGTTTGAGTCATTCATCCGACTCGGGAAAGACATGGATGGGTAGTCCATCTGCCTATTATTTGGCAGGAGGATATCCCTGCGATGTTTACTTTATGAATTTCGACGCATACTACGATACAATATTTGTTAGCCTGCAGCATCAACCTTCGATTTTTAATCGTTCAGTTGATGGGGGAATAAATTGGTACGGATTTTTAGTGTATCCTGGCATAGCACTTCCAAGAAAAATTTCAGTTTATAACGGGAGATACGGCTATGGTATCGATAACAACGGAGACCTATTCAGAATCGATCATGATTCATGTTATAAAATTTTAACCGATACCAACCTGGTTAACTTTCGAATTTTCAAATTCATATCAGACTCTACAGGCTTTCTTTCCAAAGACAATATTTTATTTAAAACCGATAATGGAGGAATCACCTGGAATAATATATTAAACGATACAGCCGGTATCCTTGTCGAATTATGTTTCCTCGATGATTCTGTGGCCATACTCTCGGCGGTTAACAATCATTTATATAAAACAGCAGATAGAGGGAACACATGGCAGAGACTCCCGGATTTACCATACCTGTCGTATAATTTTGCAGGATATGATAAAAATCACATCTATGCAATAGCTAATGGTACAGGTTTCCGCAACTTTATCATAGCGTCAAAGGATGGTGGTAATCATTGGGACAGCCTGCCATTCGACAATCATTATGATCCAATGAAGATTAAGTTATTTAATGATTCCACGGGTTATCTTTTGGCAAGAAGGCAGTATTTTAAAAGTGTGTTTCGGTTATCGACTAGTTTAACTTCAGTTGAACCTGTAAATATCGCTGCAATTGTCAGTGAAATTTACCCCAATCCTTTTATTAATGAACTAAATTTTTCCTTTAATGAAAATGTCGAAGCTGAATTTTTTAACGTCTTAGGTAAGTCTATATTCAAAAGCAATTTTCGAAAAAATGAAAAACAGACATTAGTAATGAATATAGCATCAGGCATTTATTTTTTGAGAATTTATTCTGCAAAAAGAAGTGAAACAATTAAAGTTATACGGGCCCGATGAGATTGTAACAATCTATGAATCTGACATGCACCAGGGAACCTTTAGCGAAGCGGTGTACTTTCACGAGTAATAAGGTTTACTATCGCAATTGATGTAAGGATCAATTCATCCTAAATTTTAAATTTCTTTAAATGGAAAAGTTCCTCATAAAAATATTTCAAACAAAAAATAAATAAGTTAACTATTTTTGATTTCTTAATAAAATTCAAAATAACCTAATGTTCAGAGTATAAATGCGATCTCGACTTTCATTAATATCATTAATAGTATTTCTTTTTTGTTCTACAGGTAAAACACAGGTTCCTGATCCTGCTTTAATTGGCTATTGGCATAATTGGAATGATGTCAGCGCTCCTTATATTCAACTTCATCAGGTAGATGCCCGGTACAACATTATCAATTTATCTTTTGCTATTCCTCAAATCGGCATTGACTATAAAATGGAATTCATTCCCGATCAGGTAAGTCAAGGTGTATTGATCTCTCAAATACAAAATCTGCAAACATCAAATAAAAAAGTAATCATTAGTATTGGTGGAGCAGCTTCACCGGTTTCACTTGATAATGCTGCAGAAAGAGATACCTTCATTAGTTCAATGAATAACATCATAAATACTTATGGTTTTGATGGAATAGACATAGACCTTGAAGGCGGATCACTTTCAGTAACGGGCGGAACAATTGCTTCACCGGTAGATTCTCCCACTATCAATATGATCTTTGCCATTAAAAAAATAATGCAGGATTATTACTTTTTACATAGCAAACGCCTTATTCTGACTTTCGCTCCTGAAACAGCTTTTGTTCAAGGAGGAATTTCAGCTTACGGAGGCATTTGGGGCGCTTACCTCCCACTACTCGATGCTGTGCGTGATTCACTTGAAATTCTGCATGTGCAATTGTACAATAGCGGCAGTATGACAGGTATTGATGGCTATAATTATTCGCAGGGAACGGCTGATTTCATTGTTGCTATGACAGAAGATGTTATACACGGCTTTCAAACAAGTGGCGGGTATTTTACCGGCCTTCCCGCTCATAAAGTAGCAATTGGTCTCCCGGCTTGCAATAGCGCTGCAGGTGGTGGCTTTACGGATACTGCGACCGTTCAAGCTGCTGTTAATTACCTGAGAGGTGTAAATTCAACTCCACCCGGATCTTATATTCTATCTCAATCCGGTGGCTACCCTGATCTGCGTGGTATGATGACATGGTCAATTAATTGGGATGCAGTTAATACCTGCCAAAATTCCTATCAATATGCCGGAAACTATATTACATTATTTAGTTCCGTTAATACTATTTCAAATCAATCAAATGAAAATTTTGATTTCAATTTTTATCCTAATCCATCTGCCGATTATATTTTCTTTAAAACTGAAAAATTAATAGAAACAAATACAGATATTGAAATTTTAAATTCAATTGGATCATTGGTTTCAACTATTTCTATTACTGATAATTTCCAAAGAATGAATATTTCTGACCTTCCGGCAGGAATTTACTTTATAAAGTTTCAGAATTCTTATAAACGTCTTATTAAATTCAGACCTCCTGACCTGCTCCCCAAATATAGGGCATTTAAAAGAATTGTTCGTAGAATGAAAATGCTTGTTATTTTTGGGGATGCAACTTCAACTACCCTTATTTCCCCGAGAAACCAAAATGGTTTCTTCCTATGTGGGAGTTTACGAACACGATGGTTTAGTACAATATATTCTTAATGGTTTGCCGGTTTACAGTCATGGTAAAGACGATATACAAATGTTTCGGTTTATCATTAGTACGTTAATTAAAAATAAGCTTTGTAAAAATGTAGAAATAGAAAAGGCCTTCAGCGTTTCAACTGATTTTGTCCAGCGCAGCGTGAAAATGCTTTTAGAAGAGGGCGAGTCCGCTTTTTTCTCCCCTGAGAATCGTCATGGGCATTCTCATAAGATTAATGGTGTAGTTAAGGAACGTATTCAAAAGGAATTGGATCAAAACAAGAGCGTCAATTCCATAGCAAAGAAGTACAACTTGAGTGAGGGAGCCCTTCGATATGCCATCAAGCAAGGGCATTTAAAAAAAAACTTTTGATCGTTGATCCGATTGAGGAATCTATCTCAATCTCTTATCCGCAGCGTAACCAGGAAGATCAAATAGCTCCGCTAGGGATTGCTACCACCCGCTATGAAGAGCGGGCCCTTGCAGCGGCAGGTATTTTGGAACAAGCTCTGCC
>JAYURB010000245.1:0-8701 GCA_043756425.1 Bacteroidota bacterium | reverse complement strand
TTTTAAAAATTTCTTTTTTACGGTCTGTGATTTTTAAAAACCGGTTGTCGACAAAAGTGCCAATATCTCCCGTATGAAACCAACCGTCGGAGTCAATAACTTCATCGGTAAGATCTTTACGTTTATAATAGCCAATCATAATATTTGGCCCTTTGCATAATATTTCTCCGTCTTCGGCAATTTTTACTTCTACGTTTTTTATTACTGCTCCAACTGTTCCAAAACAAGTTCCATTTTCATCCAGTGTATTCACTGCAATTACGGGCGATGTTTCTGTTAAGCCATATCCTTCCAGGACCGGAATTTGTGCCGACCAGAATATTCTTGCTAAACGAGGCTGTAAAGCTGCTCCTCCGCTTACAATTACTTTTACCTCGCCTCCGAGAGCTTCTCGCCATTTTGAAAAGACAAGCTTGTTCATCAGTTTGAGTTGCCATTCATAAAAAGCACCGTTTTTTCCATAAAGTTCATAACGAAGTCCAAGCTTAACAGCATGTATGAACAAAGACCTTTTAATACCGACAAGCTCATTGCCTTTCTTCAATATCTTTTCATATACTTTTTCCAGAAGGCGGGGAACTGTAGAAAAAACATTGGGTCTGACTTCCTTTATGTTGTCTATAAGTTTATCCATGCTTTCAGCATAATAAATAGATACGCCTAAATACATATAGAGGTAGGTAAGCATTCGTTCATAACTATGACATAACGGCAAAAAACTTAATGCTCTGTGCCTATGGTCAACAGGACACAATTTCTCAGTGGCAATAACATTACTGATTATGTTATGGTGAGAAAGCATAACCCCTTTGGGAGTGCCTGTTGTACCACTGGTATAAAGAATGGTAGCGAGATCATATGGACCAATTCCGGATTTACATTCCTCCAGTGCCTTTCTATCACCTTCGGCAATTCCCATTGAAACAATTTCCATCCAATTTTTTCCGCCTCTAATCTCATCAAATGAATAAACAAAATTAAGAGAAGGAACTTGGGAACGAAGCTGCTCGATTTTATTATATAATAATTGATCACCGGCAATAATCATTTTTGCTTTGCAATCGTTTAGAATGAAAATAATTTCCGGTTCTGATAATGTGGTATAAATCGGAACATTTATTGCCCCAATTTGCAATATGCCAATGTCGGCAATATTCCATTCCGGCCGGTTTGCAGAAATGATGGCAATGGTATCACCTTTCTGAATTCCACCAAGCAGGAGGCCCATACTAAACTGATCGGCCATGTCTATAAAATTATCCGTAGAATATGGAACCCATTTACCCTTTTCTTTGGCCAACAATGAATTGTCTTTACTAAACAATTCTTTTTGACGTTGTGGTATGTCGAAAATCCTGTTGACTGAAACCATTGAATATTGATGAAGTAGTGAAATTTTATGGAAATTTTCCAAATACCTTACTTCTTTGTTAATCCGCAAAATATGATTTTTGTTTTAATGACAATAGAGGGAAGGAAATAATTTTAACGGGGTTGTTAACAAGGGGGCTTAGTACTTAGTATTAAGGATGAAGGGGTATAGGGAATCATTAAAAGTATAGTGGTGAGGGAGATTATTATATAGTATTTCAAAGCTTGAAAACTTTTTAAAACAATTACAAAATTCAAACATTTATATGTAAAATTAGCAGACATTTGAACATCTTATTTTATTATGCAATATTCAAATAAACTTCTTAAAACCCTGAACATTCAGCATCCCATTGTGATGGCTCCAATGTTTCTGGTAAGTAACATCAGAATGATAAAAAGTGGAATTGATGCAGGCATTTTAGCCTGTTTTCCTTCCCTTAATTATAGGGAAGAAATTGACCTCGAAAATACGCTTATAGAGTTGAATCAATACCTTAAAACCAATAACGGAAAGCCCGGAAATTATGGGGTCAATCTTATCGTTCAAAAAGCCAATCCTTGGTACGATAAACATCTATCAATTTGTTTAAAACACAAGGTTCCTGTAATTATTACTTCATTGGGGAAACCGCTTGAAATCATTCAGGGAGTGCATGCTTATGGTGGAACAGTTTTATGTGATGTTACCAATATTGAACATGCAGAGAAGTGTTATCGGGAAGGATGTGATGGGTTTGTGGCTGTTGGACAAGGTGCGGGCGGACATGCAGGACCCTATCCACTTATACTGCTTATAGAATCATTGCTAAAAAATTTTCCGAATAAACCTGTATTGGCAGCAGGAGGAATTGCCAATGGAAAAGCGCTTTTAAGTGTTTTAAGCGCAGGAGCTTCTGCAGGATATTGCGGAACTCGTTTTATTGCCAGTGAAGAAGCTGATGTATCCAGAGAATATAAAGAAGCTATTCTTGATTCAGGCATGGAAGATATTGTACTTACTGAGCGGATAAGCGGTACTCCCTGCACAATAATCAATACAGAATTCGCTCAAAAAATTGGGACCAAACAAAACCGAATTGAGCGGTTTCTAAGTAACAATCCACGGACAAAAAAATATTATAAAATGTTAATTCAACGCCGGGGTTTTAACTGGCTTGAAGATGCTGTCAAGCCCGGAAATTATAATAATCTCTGGTGTGCGGGCCAGACTGTTGAAGTAATCACTGACATTAAACCCATTCGAGAAATTATAGATGAAATGGTAAAAGAAATGAATGACTCGTATCTGGTTCTGAAAGACAAATTTGAGTCGGGCAAATAATATTTATAAAATTTATCAGACAAAAACCGATGACTCTTCCGGAAACTGCATCGCTAAAGAGAATTTCCATTTCAAATTATTGTATTGCCTTTCTTTTTTTAGTTTTATATTTTCTTTTAAGCTTCCATTTCAGACTTGCCAGTGACGACTTCTATTACCTGAGTCTTTATAAAAAATTCGGAGCATGGAATGGAATGATCTTTCAATATGAACAATGGAGTGGTCGTTGGACTGCACATTTTCTGGCCTGTCTATTACTAAAATTCAATGCTAATTTCTTCCTTTTACCCTTTATTAGTATTTTAACTTTAGTATTGCTGTATTTCTCCTTGCAAAAAATCTTAAAAAAGTTGCTGCCTCTATTTCATTTCAATTTGCCGGAGGTCAACTTAAATTCATTGACCCTTGTTCTATTGACAAGCTTTTTCTTTTCAACCTATTCTATTGGGGAAACCTGGTTTTGGTATATTATTATACTAACCTATCTATGGAGCATAGTAGCTTTCTTAATTTTATTGAATTCTATTTTCTCAGAATCACATAACTCCATAAACTATTATTTAATTATACTTACTTCTGCTTTCATTGGGGGAGCATCGGAATCTTATGCGCTAGTGTTTCTTTTCTTTTTATCCTTAACATTTCTTTTTCGATGGAAAAGACAGAAGAAAAAAATATCGGAAAGAACCACTTTACGGCTGCTGTTTGCAATTGTTATATTGACAATATCCCTTTCAATTTCCCTATTGGCACCGGGAACATCTATACGCTATTCTTTATTGCCACATCTGCCGTTAATAGAAAAGTTTTGGATAACCGGAAAAGCAATAATAAAGTATTTTATCCGTTTCCTGCCGGAAAAGTTTATATATCTTTTTATTTTTTCAATGCCCTGGTTCTTCTTCGGTTCATTCAATAAAGGTAGTGGATATACAAAAATCAAAGCAGGTATTGCCATGATTAACATAAGCCTTTTATTTTTTATTACGCTTATAGTTTTATTCATTCCTACAACATTTATAATGTCTGAAACAGGTCCTGACAGGGCTTTGTCTATTGTTTCGCTTATTACATCAATTTATTTTGCCATACTATTCTTTCTTTTTGGAACAATGTTTAATCCAAACTCTTTATGGTGGAAAAGAACACAAATAATTTTTTCATTGGCAGCCATTTCATTTCTAATCTTAACTATTCTTAATCAATATCCCATTATACGTAACTTTACCAAAGCTTACAACGAGAGAATGAAAGATTTGGATAAAGCAAAAACTGAAAAATACAATGGCGTTCTTGAATTAAACAAACTACCCGCCTCAGGTTATTTATATTGGGCGGAACTTTCTCAGGATACCTCCTTTTTTGTGAATAAGCATTTAAAAGAAGGATTGGAATTGCCGTTTTCAGTTACAATTAAAGAATAAGCTCCTCTAAACATTCCATTGGTTTTAGCTTCCTTTTATCTTACTTTTATCGCGCGTACAAAAACTACATACACCTTAATAATAAAACCATGAAAATTATATACACATTTACTCTATTGGCCATATTACTTTTAATAAATCCGGTTAAATCCCAATCAGTAGTTGAAACCATAAATTTTGATAATTACATAAACCCTAACAATAATGACCTTGTCAATCATTTTTATGGAATGCAAACGATGGTACAAATTCCAACACAAGGAATAACAGGAGGTTGTTTACAGGTACCGGATTCAAACAATTGGGGAAATGACAACTCGAGGTATTGCTCTAAGTATATGTCTTTGAAAGATTCATCTTATATAACCAGTTTTTGCTTTTACTATGATGCTTCACTTATTTCATCCGGATTTGATCGTGCTGCTTCAATATGGATACAACCACATACTGATCCGAATCATTACATTATTGCTTCTGTTTCTCACCAGGCCAAAATTGAAATTAACACATACTTTTCATTCAATGCATCAACAAATCCAATGACACTGCAAAGCAACAATTGGTACAAACTAATACTGGGCTTTTCCTATGGATCGCTGCCTTCTAATTATACTGTTTCATTTTATAGTATTGTTGTTGATTTAGGGGCAAATGGTACCTCCTCACCTATTACTGTTGACAGTGTTTCTGGTTTAATTGTAGACAGTGTACTTGCACTCGATGATGCCATTGAAGTATCTCTCACCGGTGCACGTTATGGAGGAGGACGTTATTTTGACAACTTCCGTTTTGAAGGAATAAAAAGTGCAGACAGCTGTAATTTCACAAACGTAAAACCTATAGCTAACCTTGAATCTATTCAATTAAATACAGCGGATGGCGTTTTATATGTAGAAGGTATTGATGCAATTGGAAAACAAATTGATGTTTATGATTCCAATGGAAAAAAGCTACTTTCCACAAAGCTTTTTTCTGAAGAAAACGCATTGAAGATTTCCGACTTTGCTCCCGGAATGTATTATACAAGTATCTATGATTCCAAACAAAGGGTCAATTCGAAATTCATATTAATACGTTGATTTTTTACAAAAGAGTAAATTCAATCTCTCTTGCTTTTGCGAACCTTATTACTTAAAGAATGTTTCTAAAAAGAATAGCCCGTACAATTTTCGGTGTATACGCTGCACTCATATTTTTTATTACTTTGATTTTAGCGTTCATAGGTTATGTGATTATTTTCGTTTTGACAAAAAAAGAAAAAGCACCATTCCTTGCGCATGCATACATTTCGCGTAACTGGTCTAAAGCTATTTTTTTGTTTTACGGAATAAAGATTGATGTTAAAAATGCTGAATTGCTTGAAGAGAAACAGACGTATGTATTTATTTCTAATCATCGCTCCCAGCTTGACATTCCTGCTTATGCTGTTGCA
The DNA here is from genome assembly GCA_043756425.1 of Bacteroidota bacterium. Lineage (GTDB taxonomy): Bacteria > Bacteroidota > Bacteroidia > AKYH767-A > 2013-40CM-41-45 > JADKIH01. Next base: position 3,150 of record JAYURB010000245.1, on the reverse strand, counting down.
ACCAAACATACAATCCGTTTTTTAGCCAAAGCAGAACTAACTAAAATTCCATTTCTGGGATACATCATTAAGCGTTTATATATTAGTGTCAATAGGAAGGATAAAGCTGCACGGGCTCAGAGTATGGAAAATATGATGCAATCACTCAAAGACGGAATTTCCGTTTTTATTTGTCCGGAAGGAACAAGAAACAAAGGAAATGGACCACTTCTCCCATTTCATGACGGAGCTTTCCGTCTGGCTATTCAGGCACAGGTTCCCATTGCCATTTTAGCAATAAAAAATTCAGGCAACCTGCTTTCTCCCCTTCGGCCTATAGAGCTTTCCCCCGGAAAAATAACCTGTCAATGGTGTAAACCACTTACAACAAGTGGAATGACAGAAGATGACCTGACTTTATTAAAAGAAAAGGCAATTAAAGTCATGCTTGATCAACTTTCATAAATAATTAGTTGAAGGTTTCTTACTAACTTTGCATAGATTTTTTACTGAAAATTTTTAGTGAAATTATACGTTTAACTTATTATTGAATTATGTATAGCAATACCCAACAATGGATAAGTTTTCTTGAGTCGAAAGGTCAATTGGTCAGGATTAAAGAATATGTCAATCCACACCTTGAAATAACTGAAATCACTGACAGGATTTCAAAAAAATATGGTCCGGCATTATTGTTTGAGAATACAGGAACCGATTTTCCTGTACTAATAAACTCTATGGGAACAGAACAGCGGATGGCATGGGCTCTGGGAAAAGAAAAACTAGACGATGTTGCTCTGGATATGGAAGATCTTATTCGTCAGCTGACATCACCGAAGGAAAGTATTATTGATAAATTAAAAATGCTTCCAAAACTCAGCTCTATTGCTTCGTGGATGCCCAAAACGATTGATGGGAAAGGAGCCTGTCAGGAAGTGGTAAACAAAAATCCTGATCTGAGTAAGTTTCCTGTCTTGAAATGCTGGCCTGAAGATGGTGGTCCATTTCTGACATTGCCTATTATTCACACTAAAGATCCTAATACGGGAATACGGAATGTTGGGCTTTACCGCATGCAGGTTTTTGGCCCTGATCTGACCGGAATGCATTGGCACAGACATAAAGTAAGTGCGCGGCATTTTAATGAATACAAAAAAATGGGAAAGCGTATGCCTGTAATTGTAGCCTTGGGCGGCGATCCGGTTTATACGTATGCAGCTACTGCACCTTTACCTGACAATGTTGATGAATACATGCTGGCCGGTTTTATTCGCAAGAAAAAAGTTGAACTTGTTCAATGCCTCACCCAGGATGCGCAGGTTCCGGCTGATGCTGATATTATAATTGAAGGATACGTTGATCCGAATGAAGAGTTCATTTTGGAAGGTCCGTTTGGTGATCATACAGGGTACTATTCACTTGCTGACTATTATCCCCGATATCATATAACATGTATTACACATCGAAAGAATGCTGTTTATCCGGCGACAATAGTAGGAATTCCTCCTCAGGAAGATGCATGGATTGGCAAAGCGACAGAAAGAATTTTTCTTGTTCCCATTAAAATGACAATGGTTCCGGAGATTACAGATATGGTTCTTCCTGTGGAGGGAGTCTTCCATAACCTTGTAATTGTAAAAATCAAAAAAGAATATCCGGGGCAGGCAAGCAAGGTCATGCACAGTCTGTGGGGAGCGGGGCAAATGATGTTTACAAAGATTATGATTGTTGTTGACGGAGATATAAACATCCATGATTCATCGGAAGTTGCCGCTTATATAAGTAAGAATTTTGATCCTTCCTATGACCTTTATTTTACGCAAGGTCCGGTAGATGTGCTGGATCACAGCTGTTCCGTAATGTCATTCGGCGGTAAAATGGGTATTGATGCAACTTCTAAAACAGAAGAAGAAATGACAGGGAGAAAACCGGAAAATATTAAATCATCTTCAGTTCCGGATTTTGATTCAACCAAGCATGATTTTCCTGAGATTCATAAAATAAATGCGCGTTTACTTTCACTAAACATTTCACTTTTGCTAATAGCAGTGAAAAAAAACAGAATTGATCATCTGAAAGGATTAACTGAAAATCTTTTTCATCGTCCTGAATACAAGAGCGTAAAAGCGCTTTTATTTGTTGAAGAGTCCGTTGATGTTAATGACATAGCCGATACAGTTTGGCGCTTCTCCAATAATGTAGATCCTAAACGAGACCACTTTCTTTTCAAAGACAAAGAGGGAAACAGTCATATAGGCTTTGACGGAACGCGTAAGACAAAAGAGTTTGATGGTTTTGATCGTGACTGGCCCAATGTACTTTCTTCAGATGAAGAAACAATAAAAAGAATAGATGAAATATGGAGTAAATTAGGGCTGGGAGAATTTATCCCTTCCCCTTCATTAAAATACAGGAAACAGATGTATGGAACCGGTGCTGTAGCTTCAGAAGTTGTTATCGTGCCTCAAGAGAGTCTTTAAACGGAACGCTGACGGATAGCTTCGTAAAGTAAAACACCGGAAGCCACAGAAACATTTAATGAAGAAATTTTCCCTAGAATCGGTATTTTCAAAAGTTCATCGGCTTGTCGAATAATATCATTTGAAACGCCATCTTCTTCAGAGCCCATAACTATTGCCAAGGGGCCTGTTAGATCAGATTGAAAATACAAACTGTTTCCTTTTTCCGTTGCTGCAACAATTTTCAATCCGCTATTGTGAAGAAAGTTCATGGTTTCGCGTAAATTATTTTCGCGGCAGATCGGAATTCTACTCAAAGCGCCGGCAGATGTTTTTAAAGCATCGGCCGTAACCTGTGCTGCACCCCGGAAAGGAATGACGATGCAATGAACACCGGCACATTCAGCGGTACGGGCAATAGCGCCAAAATTTCTTACATCGGTAATACGATCCAAAATCAATATTAACGGAGCCTCCCCTCTTTCAAAAATTGCCGGTAAATATTTTCAACGGAAGCATAACCCACGGGAGAAATATAACAAACAACATCCTGATGGTTATTTCTGGTAATTCTGTGAATTTTTTCAATAGGGACTTCCTGGTATTGAATGTTTCTTTCTTTAAGAAGGTCTTTCAACTCAGTCATAAGATCGCTCTTAGAGTTCCTTGTAATATAGATGCGGTCAATTTCTTTTCCTGCATGTATTGCTTC
>JAYURB010000244.1:0-3610 GCA_043756425.1 Bacteroidota bacterium | reverse complement strand
ATTGAAACCTGATTACATTGCAGTTGCTTGTCCTTTTTGCATGACAATGATGACAGACGGAGTAAAGAATTTTAACAAAGAAGAAGAAGTTAAGGTTTTGGATATTGCAGAACTTATAGCGCAGGCAGGGGATCTTTAGGTAATTTGAAAAAAGTTCAAATCAATTTCCACAAATTCTTTTCCATAAAGACGTCAAAGCATCTTTACCGGCTGATTTGAAACGGCCACGCTGAATAACCAAATCATTGTTTGCGTCTTTTTCAAGGCAATATCTGAAAACGAAATCTGCTGAGGGATCTGCCCAACCGCCGGTTGTACCGAAACGTAAATCATTTAAAAAAAGAGTGTCATTTATTTTCTCTGAAGAATAATAACCTTTTGAAAATCTTTTCAGTTTTAATAAATCATTATCCGTTTCCAACCCTGAAAGTAAATTTTCATTCTTCAAACGATAATTCAAATCTATTTCATCTGATCTGTCAAACATAGAATGATATCCCAAAAAATAACCGGTATCATTTTTAGCAACTACATACCATAGAAAGTTATTGAGTGGAGAAGGTGTAGTAAAATAATTTGTGAAAGAAATGTTTTGCCTTGACAACTCTTTTTTAAAGTTATTGTCGATTATTGCTTTATTGATAAAAGCATATCCTATATAAAGTGTGCTTATCCAAAGTCCAAAGTTTGTCCACTTCCTTCTTGATTTCTTTTTCCCTTTTATAAAGAGAAGAGCGACAAAGCTTATAAGTAATGAAATAGTATAAAAAGGATCGGCTACGAATAATACATTCATTGTAACCCTGTAATGGCTAAACGGTTCATACCATCCGGTACCATAGCTGGTAAGGGAATCAATAAAAATATGGAGAAACATTCCGCTTGAGATAATCAGCCACCAATCTTTGAAAAGCATGTGTTTATTCTTATGCCAACGTGAAAGAATGAATGCAAGAATGAAAGGAAAAATTAATGCAAAAAGTATTGAATGAGTAAATCCTCTATGAGCCAATAATGAATCGGCCTGGTTCATCCAGAAAGAAGTAATTACATCGACATCGGGAATATTATTTGCGAGTGCCCCCCAAAACATGGCATGTTTCCCCAATTTTTTACCGGCGAGTGCTTCGCCGACACAGGCTCCAAGAACTGTATGTGTTATAGAATCCAAATTGAGTTTTCGTGTTATTTCTACAAAGTGAGTGCGCTATTTTTCCGACGTTTATGAAAGTAATAAGGGGTAAAATTAGGGAATTAACCGATCAACTTATTAAATAAAATTTATCTTTGGAAAAAATTATAAAAATGCAAGTTTCAAAAGATAAAGTTGTTATTGTGACGTATGATTTACATTGTAATCTCCCCGGAGATGTGAAGCATCATGTAGAAACCGCAGACATTAAAAATCCACTTTCTTTTATTTTTGGTTCCGGTATGATGATACCGGGTTTTGAGAAAGGTCTCGATGGTAAATCAAAAGGAGATAAGTTTACATTCAGTATTGAATCTGAAGATGCTTATGGAAATGTTCAAGAAACAGCGGTAATCAAATTGCCAATCGAAATATTTAAAGTTGACGGTGTTCTTGATTTAAATCTGCTTAAAGTTGGGAAAGTTTTGCCATTAAATGATAATGAAGGAAATGTATTAAACGGAACTGTAATGGCTTTTGATTCAGAGACTGTAACGATGGATTTTAATCATCCTTTAGCAGGTCATCATTTACATTTTTCCGGTGAAGTGGTAGATATTAGAGAAGCAAGTACGGAAGAACTTGCGCATGGGCATGTTCATTAAAAAATCGTTAATTCATTTATCAACGAATTAACGATTTTTTGATTATTAACTTGAGAAATAATTAAAGTTTTACTCCAAAAATTTGCAAATTAAAACGGAAGATCATCCTTTTCCTGTCCCTGTGTGCTAGGCATATTTTCATATTGCTCAACAGCAGGCTGTGAAGTACCGCCTGAATTACGATCAATCTTCCATGCCTCTAGGGTATTGAAATATTTCACTTCCCCTTGAGGACTTGTCCACTCACGACCACGAATATTGAAGTGTACGACAACTGTATCGCCAACTTGTATTTGATCGAGTATAGAACATCTGTCTTGAGTCAGTTGAAAACTTATAAGCTGAGGATACTGAGATGAATTGTCAGTTAAAACAAATTCTCTTTTCCGGAATTTATCGTTTACGGCTTGCTCGTCTTTTTTTATTTTAATAATACCATTTAATTGCATAGCTCTATTTTTTTTGTAAAAATACGTTTTTATTACAAACTTTGATATATTAAATGCAAAGTTTTTAATTACGTAAGTTTTAGCTGCTTTAACGAATACTTAAATCCTAATACATAGTACTTTGCACTTCGTTCTAAGTAATGTACTTTTACCTCCAAGGCAATGAAAACCATTATTTACAGTTTTTTTATATTTTGTTCATTATCGTTGGCAGTCAATGAGTCGATAGCTCAAAAGGTAATTGTACCTGATTGGAGGCAGAACATTAAAATTTCGTTGAATAGTATAAATAAATCAAACAGTTTATTGATCGACAATGATGGCAACACGTATGTTCTGGGAACTACATGGTTGGCAGATTCAGCAAAGAATATTGTATTAATTAAATTCGATTCTAAAGGAGAAGAGCTGTGGCAAAGAATTTTTGATAATTCTACTCACGGTGATGATATCCCGACAAACATGTGTCTTGATAACTACGGTAATGTTTGGGTATGTGGAATGTCTAAAACAAGTGTTGATAATGCTGATTTTCTGGTGGTGAAATTTAGTCCGGATGGCATTCCTGTTTCCGATAAACTTTATGACGGTAAAAGTCATTTATTTGACTGCGCCACATCAATTGCTGCGAGTAAGCAAGGTGATATTTATGCAGCAGGCTATGAAACAACCCTCGATTCGGGTATAAACATGTTGATTATAAAATTTCGATTCGATGGTTCAATTGTATGGAAGAGAAGTTTTGCCACTCGTCAAATGGATGTTGCCAACAATATTTTAACAGACGACTCCAGCAATGTTTATGTCTGCGGCACTAGTAATAACGGGCCTCATACCTCCGATATAATCGTTCAGAAATATGATACAGAAGGCAGGAAAAAATGGCAATTAATCTATGATGGGATATTATCTCAAAACGATGCCGGACAATTTATTTCCGCTGATGATTCAATGAATATTTATATTTCCGGATTTATGAATCATGTAAATAACAGGTCAGATATTCCTCTCCTGAAATTAAATCGAAATGGAGTTCTGCTTCAGGAAATTTTTTATAACGGACACATTGCCGATTGCGGTGCTGTAGGTATTAGTGCAAAAAAGAATTCTGTCTACCTAATCGGAGAGTGTAATGATTATAACATTTCTGTAATTTCAAATTTCTTTTTAGGATTTGATAAGGCCGGGAAAGAAAGAAAAACGATTCCTGCTCCCGAAGATGTTCAGTTTATGAAGTGTTTCGATATAGATGGGGTCCCATTTTTGTTTGGTGCAAAAACTACTCATCCTGAAAGTACATTAATACCATTTATTTCTGAATGTGATTCAGCTTCTCTTGTATGGTCATTTGCCGACTCAACAAT
>JAYURB010000243.1:0-8735 GCA_043756425.1 Bacteroidota bacterium | reverse complement strand
TAAATTAATAGTCGCAGGTCAGGCTAATTCAATCATTCAAAGCATTACAACTTCAGAAATCGTAGAAGAAAATCTAAAAAGTATTAATGACTGTTACTACACTTCATTTGCTCAAGGTAATAGAAATTTTTCTACATCACAGGTAACTCTTTGGCAACAAATCGCTGAACAATGTTCTGTTTCAGGAGGTGAAGCCGTTTTTAAAGCGAGAGGCCTTTATGCTCTTGTCAATCCTAATATAAAATACAATGATCATCTCACCTGTTTGCAGCATGGAATATTATACAAGAAATCCCAAAGCAAGCCACTAAGCAATTCTTTTAAGTTATTTCCCAATCCAACTGGCAATTCATTTACTTTTTATTTTCTGAACGAAGATCCAAATAGCTTGCTAAATATCTTTGATGAATTCGGAAGAATAGTAAAGACTGTTAATATTGGCTTGCATCGTTCTTCTATAGTGATAGATGTTTCGATATTTAATCCTGGCATTTATCATGTGGAGTTTATACAGGGCAATTCAATTTTATACAAGAATAGACTTGTAATAATTAAATAATTTATTTTAATATTTAATTATTATGAGAACATTTATACTTCTATTATTTTTAATTGTCAGACTGCAGATTTTTTGTCAAGGGATTAATTCGCTTTGGTCCTTGGGCTATGGAAATCAATTCCATTCCCCTAATGGCGGATTTAATATGAATTTTTTTTTCGGAAGTTTAAATATTAATATTGTCAATCGACAAATTAATTATGGCGACGTTTCAACTACTATTTGTGATAGCTTAGGCCAAATGTTATTTAGCTCAAATGGCACTTATATTGTAAATGCACTAGGTGACACAATGCTTAACGGATCAGGACTGAGTCCTGCATACTACACAAGTAATCATGTTTGGAGCGGCTTGTTTATTCCTCAATCGGTTATTATTATTCCGAAACCAGGAAGTTCGTCAAATTATTATTTAGTACATAATACAGTAGATGATAGTATTGCATTTTCTCATTTTATTTATTATTCAGAAGTTGATATGGCCCTGAATGGAGGTTTAGGTGCCTTGATTTCAAAAAACAACATGATATTAAATGACACAATGATTGCAGGGGGAATAACAGCGGTAAAGCATGCCAACGGAAGGGATTGGTGGCTTGTATTCCATAAAGCAAAAACAAATAAGTTCTACATATATTTGATTGATCCAGTTGGAATCAATTTCTATAGGACAGATACAATTGGTGATGTAAGGAAACATGTTAATGGTCAGTCATGCTTTTCGCCAAATGGAAAGAAGTTTGCAATTTATGACCCATTAAGTGATTTGGATATAGTGGATTTTGACAGATGCACGGCACTATTCTGCAACTGCATTCACGTTTCGATTAATGATAGTGCAGCAGGTGGCGGAGTTGCCTTTTCCGCTAATTCGAAAGTACTATATGTTTCATCCACGAAGTATGTTTATCAGTTTGACATGAATGCTGCAGATATCTCTTTATCAAAAACAACAGTTGCTGTTTGGGATACTAATTATTCGCCTTCTCCGCCAGCCGCAACAACATATTATTTATCACACATTGCTCCTGATAATAAGATTTACATTTGTTGTACCAATGGAACATTAGATATACATGTAATTGATTATCCGGACAGCGTAGGTATGTCCTGTCATGTTTGTCAGCATTGCGTGCATCTGCCAAGATATAATGCAACTACAATGGTTAATCACCCAAACTATTTTCTTGGGGCAGAGCATGGATCAATCTGTGATAGTCTCATAAACGCCGTTCCAAACATTTCTGCTTCCAATACATCCTTTAATTTATTTCCAAACCCTGCCAGAAGCGTTTTGTATATTACACAAGGCAACAAGGAAATAATAAAATTAATTTCAATCTTCAACTCCATCGGTCAAGAGCAATTGATTAACTATTCATCGATTAAAAATGGTGAGTACATGGAAGTAAATGTTTCAACCTTATCGCCGGGAATTTATTTTCTTGAGATGATGAGCGATAGACAAAAGGTTGTTAAAAAGTTTATAAAGGAGTAAGTTTTGATTAAAAAAGTTGTTTTGTTGACGATATTCCACAACTAAAAAGAATGCTTGGTTGCATTTATATTTTTTACCCAGGTTATTATTTATTTTTCCCTGCATTATACTCCTTCAAATAAAAAGGCTCAAACAATGCCAGGTTCTCAAATTGTTTTTCCATGAATTTTCTGTTGGCAATTCCCGCCATATACAATGCTGAAGGAAAAACATCCTTAAGAAAAATAAAAGGTGGATGCAAAATACTCCTGCACTTCTCTGCCCCATCGCCAAAAAAATAAATTTCTCTGAATTCACTAATATCAGAATAGAACTCAGGAGTTACAATCTTTGCTTCTACAGGCTGAATACCTTTTAATTGTGAATCGAATAAAGCACAATAAACTTCCATTCTTCGTGCATCAATCATCGGACAAAAAAGAGAATCATCTTTTGTTGGATTTATATGAGTTAATGCTCCTATAGTCATCGCTTCGAGTGTGGAAATACTAATCAGAGGTTTATCGGCAGCAAAACACAATCCTTTTGCAACACTAACTCCAATGCGTAAACCAGTATAAGAACCTGGACCTGAACTTACTGCAACAGCATCTAAACTGCTAAGTGTGACGCCTGCTTCATTCAGCACTTCAGAAATAAAAACGGTAAGTTTCTCGGCATGACTATAGCCGACTGAAGTTTCACGGGAAGCTAAAATAGTATTGCCATCACAAAGAGCAACAGAACAGATGCCGGTGGCAGTCTCAATGCAAAGAATCATTTTATTTTTTACCGGAAGAATAAAGATCTTCCTTTCCTACTTTCTCAATTTTGTCGCCGTCTTTTAATTCTCTTGCAATTAAATTATATGGAGCAGATACTACTTCCTGTCCTTCCTTTAATCCGCCTACAATTTGTATGTACATATTATCCTGAATTCCGGAGACAACCGGTACAAATTTGACATGATCACCCTCCAATACGAAAACACATTCAATATCCTTCTTCTCCTGCTCTACCGGTTTATCCTTATCGTAAGTAACCTTTACCTCTCCATCATCGCCCATATCATTATCGTTATTCTTACTTTTAAAAGATGCTTTATCGGTTGTATCTCTTGTTGTTACGGCTTGTATTGGAACAGCAATAACATCTGCAACACGCTTCGTACGAATATCTACAGTTGCAGACATACCCGGATGAAAGATCCCCGCTTCAGGATGATCGGGATCGGTAATGTCCTTATACGAATCGCGAAGGATACGAACTTTAACAGTAAAATTAGTAACCTGATCCACTGTTATACCACTTACATTGGCTGAGTTTGCTACTTCAGTAACAATTCCCTTGAATTTTTTTCCCAGGTAAGCATCCACTTCAATCGTGGCTGTATCGCCTACGTGCACACGAACGATATCGTTTTCATTGACATCAACGTTTACTTCCATTTCGTTGAGGTTTGCGAGAACGAGAATTTCAGTTCCTGCCATCTGTGATGTACCAACAACTCTTTCACCTTTTTCAACATTTAATTTAGAAATTGTTCCATCGACAGGAGCAAAGATTGTTGTCTTTAAAAGATTATCCTGAGCTTCTTTCAGAGATGCCTGAGAGCTATTGACACCGAATTCTGCAGCATCTACATTTTGTTTCGCCGCTTCAACTTCGGCTTCGGCCACTTCATTGCCGGATTTTATACTTTCCCAATCTGAAGCAGATAAAAGTTTTTCATCAAATAACTTTTTGGAACGTTCAAAAGTCAGTTTCGACTTTTCATATTGCGAACGTGCTTGCAGGAGGCGTGATTTAGCATTTTGCAAATTGGCTTTTGAAGAATTCACTGCGGCAACAGCACGGTCTACATACGATTGGTAAATATCAGGCAGAATACGGATTAACAATTGTCCTTTAGTTACTCTGTCACCTTCTTTCACCTTAAGTTCAACAATTTCACCAGACACATCAGGACTGATTTTAACTTCGACTTCGGGTTGAATTTTTCCGCTGGCAGAAACAATTTCAACTATATCTCGCTTTTTTACTTTTTCTGTCGTAACTTTTTTCTTTTCAGTGCCGCCAATCCATCCGGCTTTTTTACCAATAATAGAAAAGACAATCAATATTGCCACAATAATAATCACCCATTTTAAGAGTGGATTTTTCTTTTTCATAATTTAAAATGACAATGGTTTACCCATATAAAAGTCCAGAACTTTAATCCTGAAAATATAATCGTATTTTGCCTGAAGCAGGCTTGTTTGCGCATTGGCAAGGTTGTTTTTTGCAAGCAGGTAATCGTACGTATTTACCAGTCCAAGCTCAAGCCTTCTGTTATTATAGTTATACAATTCCTGCATGGCATCAACAGATAGCTTTCCTGCATTAAACTTTTTCTGAGCAGCTATAGCATCTGAAACAGCAACCTGTATGCTTTTGAATAAATTTTTCCTGGTCAATTCACTGTTCAACCTGCTTTGTTCCAAATTTATTCTTGCGCGTGAAATATTGGAGTGAACTGTCCAGCCGTTAAATATAGGAAGCTGCAAAGAGACTCCAATTGATTTTCCAAGGTTATTATCCCATTGATCTTTGAATGGAATATCTTTTATAACAGTTCTGGAATTAGGAATTAATGTATAGACAGTTTCACCAGAAGCGGTAAAACCAGTTGGTGAAGCAATAGGGGCGAGTTCAATAAATGAAACGTCTTTACTGGAATTTGAATAGTTTGTATTGATCGATCCTCCGAGGTACAAACGAGGATAAAGTCCGCCTTTTGCAGAGGCTAATCCTTTCTCTGCACTGCTTACTTTATAATCAGCACTTTTAATGTCGGGTTGGGAACTTAGTGCTGTATTGTAAATCAAATCGACGTTGAAAATTGAACTGTCAATTCCAGGAACAGAAAACTCCGGACGAACAATTGAAAAATCTTTTATGGTATCCAGTTCCAACAATTGAGCAAGTGATAAAAGCGACTGTTCGTATTGTGATTGCGCCTGTACATAAGTCACGTCATCTGAAGCTACCTGTGCTTCCAGTTCAAGGTAATTACCCTTATTCACAGAGCCCAGCTCAAACATTCTTTTCATTTTGTCGCGCTGAATCGTACTTGCATCTATTCTGCTTTTTGAATTGTTCTTTAATTCTTCATTATAAAGAACCTGAAGGAAGGAATTAACAACATTAAGTTTAATATCGTTTTGTATCTTTTTTAATTCATTCTGACTTGAAAGGTAATTTAGCTTACTTTCTTTTAGCGTATTTTGCAACTGCATTCCTTCAAATAAAGTAAGGTTTGAACTCAGAGAAAATGAATTCGACTGAACTTGTTGAGTAGTATAGGTATTTGTATAAGGGTCAATGCTACGTCCATAATAATAATTCTGCGAAGCATTACCGCTTACGTTGGGAAGTAATGCAGCAGCGCTTTGAGTAACCTGGATTTTATTTAAATCGTTACTCAACGAGGATTGCTTAATCTGAATATTGTATTGTAAAGCCCTGTCAATACATTGCTGTAATGTATATTGAGATTGTCCCTCTACTTCATAAAAGAACAAAAAGGAAAATAGTAAGAATAATATACTACGACACATTAATTTTAATTATTAGCTAACGTATAAAGGTTTTTGGAAAAATCCATTGAATTTATAAAATCAGATGGCAAATCTAAACAATTAGCTGATTAGCCAAGCCAAATAAAAGCTGATTTTTTGCTTAAAATCTAAAGGAAAAGTTAATTTTTACCTGGAAACGTAAATAGTTGGCACAAAAGCACTTCAAAATAATTTAAGGGCTTTCCTTAACTTTTTATTTATGATGCAAAAAAATTCTCTGACTAATGTTCCAGCAATAATTCCAAACTAATTTTCATAATGTTTCCCATTGAATTGCATTTTAGAAAAACATCTTTTTTATAGTGAGCTGCAAGTTCAGATCGTAATTGAATAATTTTTTCTTGCTGAGAAACAGTATCCTTTTCCATTGCGTCCAAAAGAGCCGATAAACGGTAACCTGATGTTTTTACCCTTTTTGCCATAAGGGAACGTTCTTCATGCTGGTATTGAGAAACCGTTTCTTTGTTCATGTACTTAACGCACAATTCAACATAAGGATTATTCTCTTTGAAGTATTGGGGCAGATACAAAGTTTTTTTCCCTTCATAACATTGCTGATCGAAATCAATTGCACGAAACCGAAATTGTGTATCGTCGAAATCTGCCGTCATGTCTATGATAAAATTATAGGAGCGCATATCACCCAAAAGCCTCACAAAACAGCGCTCATTGAATTTAATAAACTCTTTAGCCAGACGCGTTAAATTAACAGAACTATCTTTCAGATTGTTTCGGATAAATTGATCCCCCGGAATCCCAATGATATGCTCCTCAATAAGTGTATCGGCATTTACCATGTAATTGATTCTGTTTGGAGAAAGAATGTCTTCAAATTCCAATCCATATACCCTGGAAGCATCGGCAAGTTTTACATAATAATAATCGTAATTGTCGTTGTATTGATTCTTAATTCGAATACGAAAAGGACGCGAATTGCCGAACGGGCAATAATCAATTCTGTCTACATACAAATGCTCCATGAAAGACATATTCCCTTCCACCTTCATCATAGCGTACGTTTTGATAAGCTTATGATTCAGCTCTTCCGTTTCCCCGGGTTGATAAAAAACAGTTTCCCACAGGGTATCCTCCCCTGCTTTATTCGTTAAAGGAATAGAATACGTATAACGAAGCAAATCCTGATAATAAAAAGGAAGATCAGAAGTCCTTTCAAAATCTTCGAGGTACATAAATAGCTCCTCGCTGATTTTGTAGTTGACTTTCTTTTTGCTGATACTATTCACGGGGTAAATTGAGGATTTGGGAATTTGAAAATGACCGCAGTTTATAGTTTAGTTACTAAGCTAAAACAGTACCTAGCCATTTCTCCATAACATCGACGGGAAGGTTTTTTCTTTTAGCATAGTCTTCGAGTTGGTCTCTTTCAATTTTACCGAGGCCGAAATAATGGGATGAAGGGTGGGCGAAATACAATCCGCTTACGGATGAAGCAGGATACATGGCAAGACTTTCAGTAAGGGTAATGCCTACGAGTTTCTCTACATCCAGAAGTTTCCATAAGGTTTGCTTTTCAGTATGGTCCGGTTGTGCAGGATAGCCCGGTGCAGGCCGGATGCCCTGGTATTCTTCTTTGATTAGCTGGTTGACATCGAGATTTTCATCGTGAGAGTATCCCCAGAGTTCGCGACGTGTTCTGGCATGAAGCAATTCGGCAAAAGCTTCTGCAAGCCTGTCGGCAAGAGCTTTCAACATAATGGCAGAATAATCGTCGTGATTTTTTTCAAATTGTTCAATATGTTTTTCAATTCCAATGCCGCTGGTAAGAGCAAAAGCACCTATATAATCTGTCTTTAAAGCTATTGGGTTATTGAATTCTACTGAAGCAATTGTTTTTCCATTAAGTGCTTTTGGACGAATGAAATCTGACAATGCCACATTCGACTGACCTTCCGGTTTCTGCGATTGCTGGCGCAGCGTATGAAAGACAGCAGTTACATTACCTGTTTCATCGTATACTTCAATATCATCATCAATAGATAAAGCAGGGAAAACGCCTATGACAGCATTAGCAGAAATCCATTTTTCATCGACAATTCGTTTCAGCATTTTTTGTGCATCTTCAAAAAGCTTTGTAGCTTCTTCTCCCCTAACCGGGTCCTTTAAAATTTTCGGATAGCTTCCTTTCATTTCCCAGCTAATGAAAAAAGGTGTCCAGTCAATATATTTTATGATTTCCGCTAATGGATAATCGATAAAAGTTTTTCGGCCTGTAAATGCAGGTTTATAAATTTTCGATTTATTCCAGTCGATTTTTAATTTATTCTCTCGGGCTTGCATTAGCGGAAGTAACTTAGCCGCAGCTCTTGCATTCTTATGATATTCTCGTAAACGTGAATTTTCGTCCTTCGTCTTCTGGATAAAGTCGCTTTTCTGATCTGCAGATAATAAACTGCTTACCACTGTTACACTTCGCGAAGCATCGTTAACATGAACAACAGGAAAAGCATAATTAGGTTCTATCTTTACCGCTGTATGTACTTTGGAAGTTGTAGCTCCGCCAATGAGCAATGGAATTGTAAATTTCTGACGATTCATTTCAGATGCCACATGAACCATTTCATCGAGCGAAGGAGTGATCAATCCGCTTAAGCCAATGATATCAGCCTTTTCCCTAATTGCTGCTTCTAGAATTTTTTCTGCCGGAACCATGACACCAAGATCAACAATGTCGTAATTGTTACAAGCAAGAACAACACCAACGATGTTCTTTCCTATATCGTGCACATCACCTTTTACAGTTGCTAAAATGATCTTTCCCGCTTTACTGTTTGCTTCTGTTTTTTCTGCTTCAAGCAAAGGAGTAAGAGAAGCAACAGCTTTTTTCATTACGCGGGCGCTCTTTACAACCTGAGGAAGAAACATTTTTCCTGCTCCAAAAAGATCGCCAACAATATTCATTCCATCCATTAGAGGCCCTTCAATTATATGCAAAGCTTTCGGATATTTCTTTACTGCTTCAGCCAGATCTTCTTCTATGAAATCTGTAATGCCTTTTACCAAAGCATGAGCAAGTCTCTTTTCAACAGGATCTTTTCTCCAGGCAAGTTCCTTTTCTTCT
>JAYURB010000242.1:0-3616 GCA_043756425.1 Bacteroidota bacterium | reverse complement strand
TTGTCGGATTCTAACGCAAAGGCGCGACGATACGCAACGGTTCGCTTCGTCGGTTCGAATACTTTTTCCGCTCATACTAGAATTTGCAAAGCGAAAATTTTATTATCTATTGGGCAATAAATTTTCCTGTGATTATATTTTCATTACTGCTGATAATAGTAAAGAAATACATTCCGTGAGCCAGTCCTTCTGTATCAATATTGAATTCGGCCTGATTGGCTTCAAAGATTTTAATTTTTTTTCCTTGCAAATTAAATACAATCATTTCAATTTTCTTAAAATCTTGATTTTGCTTTGATGAATGAATACTTACGGTTGCTGTTTTAACAAATGGATTTGGGAATACAACTACAGAATTAACTTCATTCAAGGTCCTGTCATCTATTCCTGTGCAGGTTCCTACAACAGTTATCGATTTGGAAATTGTATCGCTTGACCCGCAACCGTTTGTTGTGATTAGTTCGATGTTGTAGTTACCCGGATTATTGTATACGTGCGCTACAGAATCAATTCCGGTAGTAAAGGAAGTACCATCTGCAAAATTCCAATGGTAAGAAGTTCCATAAGCTGTCAGAAATGAAATCGGCTCGCATGCATTTATAATATCACCAAAAACTCTTGCTGAATCTACCCAATCAAAATTTGCAATAGCATGCAGGGTGCTGTCGATAAATACGGGAAGGGAAACAGTATCGGAATTTCCACAATGGTTTGTTACTGTCAACTTCACAACAAAATTCCCAAAATGTGAATAGTAATGCACCGGTGACTTTAGGGAATCAGTTGTTCCGTCGCCAAAGTCCCATAGGTAAGAGGAAGCATCAAAGGCCGGTGGCGGTACAAATAAGTAAGTGTATGCATATGGAATAAATTCAAATTTGTCGCCCGGACAACCTTTTGTATACAGCATATTTATTGAATTCACCAGAATGTCGAAATCTACAGGTGGTTTTGCAGTAGTAGATATTACTACACTATCCTGATATGAGTTGCACGAACCGTTTGCAGTCACTACGCTTCTGGTAACAGTATAAACACCAGTTGACTGATAAGCATGCTTAACAGTATTACCTGTGACAGTATCCCCATCACCAAAATCCCAATGGTATAAAGCATAGTAATCAGGTCCCGAATTCCAACTGCCCAATACAATACTATCTCCTGCACATGCTTCTTTGGGGGAAGGAAGAAAATATGCTTTTGGAAAGTCTATATAAATATAATTTGATGAATTTGCACACCCTAGTGAGTCTATTAATATCAATCCATAATTACCTACAGAAGATACAATGTTCGAGGAGGAATCAGCCCCACTAATTAAATAGTCGTTTAGAGTCCAATGATATGTTATTCCAGGCTGTAAAACACTTGAAAGAGTTACAGATAGTGTGTCACCTATACATAAAGTATCCTGAATAGAAATACCCGCTGTCGGAAAATTATCACAAAGGCTTTTTATTAAATGAACATCCGTATAACCTGTTGCCAGGTTTTCAACTGTTCCAACTATAATAAACCCATTGTTAAATATAGGTTGTATCATAACATTATTTTGCCATCGATTATTACTATACAACTTTGACCATTGTTCATTTCCTTGAATATCTAATTTAACAAGGAACAAGCTTGTATTCGCAGGAATATTTACATTTATTATTCCGGCAAGGATAAAACCATTATCCGAGCTTTGCATTATCGAAAAACACCTTTCCATGCCACCTCTGTTTACTTCTTTAGTCCATTCAACTATACCAAGGCTATCCATTTTTAGTGCCCAGTAGTTTTCTCCGGAAGTTCCTGCAGCAATAAAACCACTATCGTTTGTTTGTAAAATGGATTGCGCATATGTATGTCCACTACCTTTACTAGTTTTTGTCCATAGTGTATCACCGTAACTATTCGTTTTAATAATTAAGGCATAGTAAAAACCATCTACTGAATTATAGGTGGCTCCGGATACAATAAAGCCACTATCCTTTGTTTGCTGTAGCGAATATCCTAATTCAATATTAGGTCCACCGTATCTCTTTGCCCATACAGTATCGCCGTTGACATCCGTTTTAATTATAAATAAATCAACATTACCACTTCCAATATTACCAATATTGCCTGTAACACAAAATCCATTGTCAAATGTTTGAATAACAGCTCCGCAATTGCCGCTTTGATTAGCACCCAAAACCTTGGTCCAAAGAACACTACCAACTGAATCCGTTTTGATCAATTCTACGTCCTCACTAAGGCCAACTGTAATAGTAGCATTACAGCCAATTATGTAACCACCATCTCTTGTTTGTCTAACTGAAAGTCCTTTATCAGCATACATTCCTCCATACGTCTTTGACCACATTGTATCACCCTGTGCATCTACTTTAATTAGATAAATATCAGATGCTCCGGCACCATAGCTGTTAGTGCTACCTACCATAATAAAGCCACTGTCATTTGTCTGTTGCACCGAATAGCCTTGCTCATGAAACATTCCTCCAAATGACTTTTCCCAATTCTGTCCGTATGATGTAAATACAGATATAAAGCAAAAAAAAATAATTAAAATTTTTGATGTAGATCCCATTCGTTTCATAAATTAAGATATTAAATAACACTATAAATAATTCTATTTTCGATTCTCAAGAAATGCTGAATTAAGGAAAATAAATTCTATACAAGATTAATACAAACAGTTACTAAATACAATATCAATATTACGGTTTCATTGGTATTTTTCACGGATTGCCCTTCTGAATTCCTCCGGCGTAACTTTAGCATGCAATTTAAAAAAACGAGTAAAATAAGAGGGATCCTCGTAATTAAGTTCAAAAGCGATTTCTTTTACTGTTTTAGGTGAATGATAAAGCAAACGTTTTGCTTCCAGAATAATCCTGTCATGAATAAAAGAACCGGCAGGCCTACCAATATCCTTCTGAACGGTCTCGCTTAAATGCCCGGCAGTAATATTCAGGATTTTAGCATAATCGCTTACTGATTTTTTATCCTTAAAATTGTTTTGTACCAGTATTTTGAATTTTCGGGTAATTTCAGAATGTTGCGTAAATATTTTTCCTGATTTAACATCTGCAGAATGGATTCGTTTTGCATTTAACAAAAGTATGCAAAGATACATCCGCAGCATTGAAGCTCTATCTTCATTCTTTTCGGCAAATTCATTCTGTATTTTCTGCAACAATTCATTTATTTCCTTTAGCCGGGATTGCAATGTTATTTTTATCAAAGGAAATGCAAATGGGTTATCAAAAAAAGGAATACTTTCCATCAATGACGCACTTTCGCCGTCCATAAAAACAAATTCTTTAGAAAATGAAATTACATATCCTGTTACCTGTTTTTCCCTGCGTAATAAATGAACTTGCTCGGGTGAGATAAAGTGCAAAGAGTTTTCTTCTACAGAATAGGTATTAAAATCGATTTCATGAATGCCCCCACTTTTCAGAAAGTAAAGTATTTCATAATAATTATGGCGATGCGGAGAAGAGGCATCGTATGTACCATAGCTTTCTTCAAGTTTCGTAAATGTAAAATGCAAGCCTGTGTCTAATTTATTGAAAAAATCGTACAGGGGGATTGTTTTCTTAGAAATCATTTATAAAAAAATAAA
>JAYURB010000241.1:0-8771 GCA_043756425.1 Bacteroidota bacterium | reverse complement strand
TTTGTGTCATTTTAAAAAGCATATGATTTGGGTAAAAGAATCAGTCAAACAGGAATCTAAGAAAGTAAATTTGAAACAATTGAAGGTATTAACCATCCGATAGTTATCGGATTCGCTAATTATCGGATCAATTCCACCGTCCCATGCAACTCCTTAAACGGTTCCCCGGTAACACTAAAGAAAAATACTTTACACACATAAAAATAAACACCTTCCGGACATTCCTTATTGGTTTCTTTGAAGTTTCCGTTCCAGTTGATGTTTTTATCCTTCGTTTCGAAAACGAGATTTCCCCAGCGATTGTAAATTTTCATTTCTACACTCTTGACATTTTTGTAAGGCGGACAATTTTTAACTTGTAAATCAAGCGCTGTAGTAGAATCGCATGGGTGAAAGAGATCATTTTTTCCATTTCCATCCGGCGTGAACACAGAGGGTAAAACATATTGCCTGCATGTATCAACACAAACAACTTCAGGACTGATTGTTTCATTGTGTACTGAATCGTATGCTGCTACCTTATAACAACCGGAAAGTTTTGTTAATTTATCGTGAATGTAAAATGTATCCGTAGGTGAATTCAAAGAATCTATAAGTTCAAAATTACCGTTGGTAGAGTTGGTAAAATAAATAAGGTAGCCCAATACATCATCAGCACAGGTATTATTTGGATTGGTCCAGTTAAGAACATTCAAATCATTATTGCAATCGGATGAAACGTTGAGGCGCGGTGAGCAAGGAGAAACATTGTCAAATGGAGTTTCACAAACCTGCTGTGAACGATTTATTATTGGATCAACAAATCCAATGAAATAATACGTTCCTGAACTTCTGATATAATAACAATAGGTATTGCCGTTAACAAGTCCTGTATCCGTAAATGAAGGTGTATTTACAGAAGCAATAGAATCAAATTGAAGGGAAGCATTTTGTTTGAAGATGTCGTAACGAAGATTACTCCAGGGAACATTTTCTGTCCACGTAAGATTTAGCGCATTGTCCGTAGGTGTAATTTTTAAAAATATCGTCGATGCCACACCTGTTTGTCCTTTACGTTTAAAAACCGTATCGGTATAATACAATTCTATCTTATAAGACCATGGATTTGTTTTTGTATCGATTAATGTATCAATGTACGTTGTGTCATTAAGATTATTCAAAACAACAATTGGTGAATTTGTAAAATTCGCTCCGAAAAATCCGGGTGAGCGATAAACCCTGTATTCATAAGGGCCCGGATAAGCAACAGTATCCAGTTCTGTAGGTTTGCTCCAGGCTACATAAACACTTCCGTTAGTAACATCAGTAAACCTGACATCTGCATTCGTAATAACAGGCGCATCTTTCTTTAAGGTAGTACATGTTTGTTGTGATGCACAACTTTCAGAACCTGTTGGATAGACTGCAGTAATAAGATAACAATATTGAATACCGATAGTCAGTCCCTGGCCATTATTCGTATCAGTGAAAGTAG
The DNA here is from genome assembly GCA_043756425.1 of Bacteroidota bacterium. Classification (GTDB taxonomy): domain Bacteria; phylum Bacteroidota; class Bacteroidia; order AKYH767-A; family 2013-40CM-41-45; genus JADKIH01. The sequence goes on along the minus strand of JAYURB010000241.1, from coordinate 7,297 downwards.
TATCGTTACCATCCGTTGTACTTCCTATTAAAGTATATCCTGTATAAGAAGTAGCACCATTATCACAAGGACAATGAATGGTATCGGGATACAGTCCATTTCTTCTGTAAATATTATAGTATGCAATTCCGCTGCACAAGGGAGGAGTCCAATTTAAATCTATAGAGCTCCCATTAGGTGAAGCCATAACAGAAGGTGGCGCGGGAGCAATTACCCGGATAAAAGTCCCCTTCAAATCGACCAGAGGGATATCTGTTGACCCGTGAGGTATATCAACCGCTTTGAACTCAACAAAATAAGGTTGCGGCCGAACGTGTGAACAATTCGTTGCCCAATTAAAATTTGAAATTACTGTATCATTCTGTATAATTATTGAATTAAACAGTGCAGGATCAGGGACAAGATTACCATCTAAAATACCGCCAATAGCAGATAGAACAACGGTGTCCTGGTCCGGGTCAATGGCTGTAACATCAAAAGAAAGAGTATCTCCCGCTAATACACAGGTATCGGATATAACATCAATGACAGGAGGATGATTACTGCAATCCTGAATTAGAATTTGCATATCACGGCGAACCAATCCAATGTTATTACCATTTCTCCATTGAATAATGTTGAAAGCCACATTATACTCACCGGGATCAATGGGGGAATCCCAGATTAAATCGCCTGTGACAGGATTTAATATAAAAGAACCGGATGCTGCAGGGTAAGAATAACTTCCAATGGGAGCTCCATTTGATCCACCACAAATGGTAAGTTCATAGGAAAGGCTATCCTTGGGATCTGGATCAAACGCTACTGGATTATGAATAAAAATTCTGCCTGTACATCCCTGATCAATCGGTTCATTTGTAAGAATAGGTGAATTATTTTGTCCCAGAAAAGGACTAATAACTAAAATACTCTCAAGATAAAATGGAACAGAAACTGAATTTGGGATGTTGACTACATTTGCATTTCTGTTTGGGTCAGTAAAATGAATCTTAAAAATTCCGTTTCCAAGGTACGTATGCGTATTTTCATAGATATTTTTACTAATATCGTTTGCCAGATTAATTTTTTGAATTCTGTCGAAAACAACAGCAGAAGTTCCATCACCCCAATACACAGAGTCAAGCTTGGGTCTGTCAGCATTAAAGCTGGAAGTTTTGGTAAAGGTGGTAATAGTTACTCTATATGTTAAATCGGAAGAGTCGGCACCAATCCATTGATAGGTTATTTCTCCTGCCCGGTTATGAGTAGCAAAAGAAGTTTTTATACTTAAAAAAAATAAAAATAATAAACAAAAACGAAAGAGCTTTTTCATTATCAATACGTAATAACTTGCTGTTCTATAGTTTCAGGAATTTCCCTGAATTCATATTGCTGATTGCGCAGTCTGGGTTCAAAACCGGCCTGGAGAATGGATTGCTGAATACCATCAGCAGTGAAACGATGTGGAGCGCCGGCAACAGAAACAACATTTTCTTCAATCATAATGGAACCAAAATCATTCGCTCCTGCATAAAGACAAAGCTGAGCAATATCTTTTCCAACAGTAAGCCAGCTCGCCTGAATATTTTCTATGTTTGGAAGCATTAATCGGCTTAATGCTATCATACGAATGTATTCATCACCGGTTACTTTATTATTGACTCCTTTAATTCTTTGCAATAAAGTTCCTTCGTCCTGAAAGGGCCATGGGATAAATGCCAGAAAACCTTTGGCAGATTTTGGTTTTTCATTCTGTACTTCGCGAAGCCAGGCAAGATGTTCGAATCGTTCATGGATGGTTTCAATATGACCGAACATCATTGTTGCCGATGTAGTTATATTTAACTTATGAGCAGCCCTCATCACATCCAGCCATTCGCGACCGGAACATTTTCCTTTTGAAATAAGCCGGCGTACACGGTCGTTAAGAATTTCAGCACCTGCACCCGGAAGTGAATCAAGTCCGGCCTCCTGTAAAGCTTTTAATACCTCATAATGTGTCGATCCTTTCAGTTTGGTAATATGTGCAACTTCAGGCGGCCCTAATGCATGCAGTTTTAAAGTTGGATACAACTGTTTAAGCTCACGGAAAAGGTTCGTATAAAATGAAAGTCCTAAATCAGGATGATGGCCACCCTGAAGGAGCAATTGTTCGCCTCCGTATCGGAAGGTCTCTTCTATTTTCTGTTTATACTGATCAATGGTTGTAATATATCCTTCAGCATGGCCGGGAATCCTATAAAAATTGCAGAATTTGCAATTAGCAATACAAATATTGGTCGTATTAACATTTCTGTCAATAATCCATGTAACATTGTTTTCAGGATGAATTTTTTTCCTCAATTGATGTCCGGCATCCATTAATTCGGCTGTAGGCACATTTTCGAAGAGAAAAATGCCTTCTTCCACAGTAAGGAAATCAGACTGAATTGCGCGTTTCAGTAAAATGTCAGCATTCATAATAAAATCCGGAAAGAATTACTGAAAGAATGGTTTGAAATATCCTTCATGCCAATAATATTTTAATTAATTTCCGCCTGTCAAAAATACAATTAATAATGCATACAACAATCAAGCTCGTAACATCTTATAAACCTGCCGATTCCCTTGTTTTACTAATCGATGACAAAGGAACGTTGCCTAAAGGTGTATTTTCAGAAAAAGAAGCTCAATTTATCGCCAAAGAAATTAAAGCTGATAAAAAAAGCATCGTTATCAATCAATACGACAGGCTCGTAGCAATCTATAGGCCCGATAAAAAGAATGATATCAATAAGCTTCAGGAGAATTGCCGGAAAGCAGGTGATGTTTTTCTTGCATCTATCAACAGACATAAGCTGGAGAAGGTAATTCTCGTAAACAACTTTGGTAAACCTGAAGCTGCTTTAGCTATGGCAGAAGGTATGGCTTTGAGCAATTACCAATTTCTGAAATACAGAAAAGAAAAAAAGAAAGAGGAACATTCTCTGAAAGAAATTTTCGTTGTGAGTAAAGGATTGCGTGCACAGCAAGTCGATGCAATGGCAAATACTGTTGAAGCTGTTTGTCGTGCCCGTACGCTTGTGAACGAACCTCAATCGTGGTTAAATGCAACTCAACTTGCAGCTGAATTTACAAAGCTTGGCGCAGAAGCAGGCTTTAAAGTTACTGTAATGAATAAAGCGCAAATTAAAGCGCAGAAAATGGGTGGACTGCTTGCAGTAAACCTGGGTAGTCCGCAACCACCAACTTTTACAGTGATGGAATGGAAACCTAGAAATGCTAAAAATAAAAAGCCATATGTTTTGGTTGGTAAGGGTGTTGTTTATGATACCGGCGGATTGAGTTTAAAACCAACTCCAAGTTCAATGGATTATATGAAAAGCGACATGGCCGGTGCTGCTGCTGTTGCCTGCACATTATATGCACTTGCAAAAAACAGGGTCCCTGTTCATGTAATTGCCCTCGTTCCGGCGACGGATAACCGTCCGGGTGGAGATGCTTACACACCGGGCGACGTTATTACAATGATGAGCGGCCACACAGTTGAAGTTTTAAATACCGATGCTGAAGGTCGCCTGATTTTGGCCGACGCTTTACACTATGCAAAAAGATACAGCCCGGAACTGGTGCTTGATTTCGCTACCCTTACCGGTGCTGCAGCTATGGCCGTTGGCTCTTACGGAATAGTTTGTATGGGAAATGCAAACAGCAATATTAAAGAAAGTCTGCGTAAAAGCGGTGAAGCCGTTTACGAACGTCTCGCTGAATTTCCTTTCTGGGATGAATACGATGAATTAATAAACTCTGACATAGCCGATATGAAAAACATTGGCGGCCCTATAGGCGGTGCAATAACTGCCGGAAAATTTCTTCAACGTTATGTTGATTTCCCTTGGATGCATTTTGATATAGCCGGCCCATCCTTTCTTCACGGTCCATCAAGCTATCGCGGCAAAGGCGGAACCGGTGTTGCAGTAAGATTTCTTGTTGATTTCTTTTCTAAAAAAAATAAATAAGTGGAAGAAGGTAAAACAAAAGTAGGTATCACTTGCGGCGACATTAACGGAGTTGGCTTAGAAGTTGTCATGAAAACATTTTTGGATAACAGGATGCACCAGGTTTGCACTCCTGTTATTTATGCCAGCAATAAGATGGTCAGTCTTCAAAGAAAAATGCTGAACATGAACGACCTTCAGTACATTACAGTAAAGAGTGGCAACGATATTATTTTACGCAAAACCAATGTAATTAATTGCTGGGAAGAAGAAGTACCCGTGGAATTCGGAAAAGACACTACCGATGGTGGAAAGTATGCGCTGCGCTCCCTTGAAAGCGCCATAAGCGATCTGAAAGAAAAACATATTGATGTTCTCATTACTTCTCCTATTAACAAACACAATATTCAATCAGCGGAATTTAAATTCAAAGGACATACAGAATACCTGGCGGAAAAATTTCCTTCACCGGCTCATCTGATGTTTCTGGTAAGCGACACTTTGCGTGTTGCTGTTGTTTCAGGTCACATTCCTATGAAAGAAGTAGCTGCTTTTTTATCGCAGGATAAAATCGCTACTACCCTCAAACTCATGAACCAATCGTTGAAACGTGATTTCAATGTTCGAAAACCAAAAATAGCTGTACTGGGTTTAAATCCTCACGCCGGTGATGCAGGGTTACTGGGAAAAGAAGAAAGTGAAATAATTATTCCTTCCATAAAAAAATGTTTTGATGAAGGCCTTTTTGTTTACGGCCCTTATTCGGCTGATGGATTTTTCGGATCCTCTGCTTATAAAAAGTTTGATGCCGTTTTAGCCATGTATCACGATCAGGGATTGATTCCTTTTAAAACAATTGCTTTTTCATCAGGAGTAAATTTCACTGCAGGCCTTTCTATCGTGCGTACTTCACCGGATCATGGAACAGCTTACGACATTGCAGGAAAAGGAATAGCCAGTGAAGATTCTTTTCGCGAAGCAATTTATACAGCCATTGACATTGCGAAAAACAGAGAAGAATACGATGAAATCAATGCCAAACCATTGGTATTTTCAAAACAATCCCGTGACATGTAGAGTCAGGATGCATCCTGACTCTACATGTCACAGGATGCATCCTGACTCTACCGGTCACGGGATTCATCCTGATTCAACATTTTTTATTATTCAACAATGATTTTACCCCCAAATGCACCCCCATTTGTTTTAATTTGATAAAAATATATTCCGGGTGTATTTTTTGATAAGTCCAATAATGATTTTTTTTCATCCGGAAAAATTTGTTTTATCATTCTTCCATTTACATCGAATATCATAAAATAAGAAAACGGAGCATCCAATACAGATGCATTTATTGAAAAAATTCCATTCCCCGGATTGGGAGAAATAATAAAATCATTTTTAACAGATACAGAATTAATTCCCACAGGAAATGTATTGGCCAATGGTGTAGGGTCAACAGGACTGCATGCAAGATATTTGTAAAGAAAATTACTTACAAAACGAACAGTTGTATCCATATAAGCAGTACTTGTTAAATAAGGAACGTGTCCTGCACCATAATACGTATACATTTCATTGTACACGCCTATACTATTTGCATAATCTGAGATCGAGTAGCTTCCATCTACTACAGTAATTGGATAAATCGATAGAAAGTTAATCATAGCTGTTGCATAAGGAACTGTATTATCCGCATTGCCATGCATTGCCACAAAAGGCACATCGCCTGCTTCAACATTAGTTTTATTGCCGAGAGCGCCGCATAAATCAATTACAGCATTAACAGCAGTTGAATATCCGGGATTGCCGCTGCTTCCTTCAATTGTTCCCATAGCGATGGTATCAACAGGAATAGGGAACTCGCTGTATTTATCAAGATAAGCTGTATGCAATGCAGCAAAAGCTCCGGCGGAAGAGCCGCCAACAAAAATTGTATTGGGATCAATTTTATAACTGTTTGTTGTTCCTGCATCCTTTCTGAAAAAACGAATGGATGCCTTCATATCCTGCATGGATCTGTATACCGCTTTCATTCCACTTTCCTGATTAATGGGAAAGGGCACACCCAATCTGTAATTTATTGAAGCACAAACATAGCCTCTCTTTGCAAAATGCTGGCATAAGGAAACAATGTCAGGATCACTTTTTGTTCCTGTGATAAAACTTCCGCCATGAGCCCAAATTATCAGAGGTCTGACAGAAAAAGTATCTCCATCAGGCTGATAAATGTCCATTGTCAAATTTGTACTTGCACCATTTGCATCAATGTTTGCCCCGTACAAGATATTGCTTGATGTAAGAACATTTGAAAACACTTCTTGATCAAAGCGATGAGAATTGCAATCAACAGAAATCTGTGCCGGACTAAGTTGAATGTTAAAAATTAGTAAAAGAGAAAAAAAATATTTCATTGAATTTTTTGTTTATTTTAGTTTTTTGTTTAATGGATAATTAATCTGTTTTTAAAAAGAAGTTCTTCATATAATATTACTAACCTGACATTTGAATATAAATCCGAGGTTTACGGCTACCAAATAAAAAACATACATAAATAAATAAAAAAATGCAGAAACGATAATCTTCAAAATTCAATTACTCAAAGTTTACCATTACCTGATTTTTTTCAACCTTATCTCCGGTTACGACAAGAATATTTTTTATGGTACCGTCGGATGGAGATTTTAAAATATTTTCCATTTTCATTGCCTCTAATACAACAATGGCATCTCCTTTTTTAATGGGCTGACCGTTCTGAACCATTACCTGTAGAACCATTCCCGGCATAGGAGCTTTTATGTCGTTGACACGTTTACCGGCAACAGCATCTATTCCCATATCCTTTAGTAATTCATCGTATTTATCCATAACAGAAACAGGAATTATGGAATTTCCAACCTTTATTTCGCAAGTCTTTGTTTCTGAATCAACAGATAAAATTTCAGCACAATAAGAACGTTTATCCAGAATAATATGAAATTTGCCCTTTTTATATTCAAGTATATCGAGGTTCTGGGAAAGACCATCAATTACTTCGTTTTTTTTACCGGAAATTTCAAAAGTTCGGTTTTGTATGGTTGCCTTATACATGGCGTAAAGATACAATTTTGATTTAAATGCTATATTTGACCATCATGATAAAAACCATAATCTGGGGCATTTCAATTATTTTTCTCATTTCCTGCAGCACAAAGCCCCCCATTTCAAAAACTAAACCAACGAAACAACAAGATACAGATTCTTACAAAAAGGAAATTTATCGCAACACTTATACAAAATTTGTTGACCTCATTCATACCCGTCTTGAGGTTTCTTTTAACTGGAAAGCAAAAGAGCTGACA
>JAYURB010000240.1:0-8796 GCA_043756425.1 Bacteroidota bacterium | reverse complement strand
TGTTCTGGCTGCAATACTTATTTGGTTGTTTCGCGATTTTATTTTTAATCAGTACCGCAGGGAATCTCCGGTATTTCTTGAATACTTTAACTTCGTTTTCCCTCTTATATTTTTCAACGCTTTTATTGCCGTTTTGAATGTTTATTGCACTTCAAACTATAAATCTACCATTCCTGCTTTTATTAACGATGTTCTGGTTCGTTTGCTAACGATTGCTGTAGTCAGCATATACTTTCTGAAGCTTGTTACGTTGCATCAGTTTATTATTCTTTTTGTTTGCATCTATGCCATTCAACTTATTTTATTGATCATATACATATACCACTTCGATAAACCAATATGGAAAATTGATTGGAGCTTTTTTAAAGAGAAAAACACAATGGATTTAATTCGTTTTGGAATGCTGCTGTGGTTTGCCGGCATAGCTTCTATCGGACTAAAATATTTCGATTCAATAATGATAGGGAAGTATATGCCTCTTGCTTTTGTCGGCATTTATACGATTGCTGCCTTTATACCAACCGTAATCGAAGCTCCTTTAAATGCTTTTGAAAAAATTGCTGCCGCTAAAATTGCTTTTGCCTGGGCAGATGGCGACAAAGCTCAGATCAATGCTATTTACCATAAGTCGTCGCTTTATATGTTTCTGCTCGGTGGATTTTTATTCCTGAATATTAACCTTAACATTCACTCTTTGTTAAGCTTTCTACCATCTAACTATCAGCAGGGGGAAATTGTTGTACTGATTATTAGCATTGGCACATTGTTTAACATGGCTACAGGACTTAATGCTCCAATTTTATTTAACTCTGATAAATACCGGTATGGAGCTGTATTTCTTATAACTCTATCGATATTGATTTTAATACTTCAAATGTATTTTATTCCTCGTTTTGGTATTGCAGGTGCTGCAACCGCTACGAGTCTGGCTTCATTTATTTATAATTCCATGCTTTTCTTTTCTGTCTATAAATTTTTCGGTCTTCAGCCTTTCGATAGAAAAAACGTTCGTGTCTTAATGATAATTATTATTATTTTCTCTTTATTTTATTTTCTTCCCCATCTTGAAAATAAAATAATAGACATAGGATTGCGATCAGCCTTTATTTCGCTTATCTATTTTCTTTTCGTTTACTTTCTAAAAATTGTACCGGAATTTCATCCCTATCTTCCCTGGAAAAAAAAGAAAATGTCTTAAATTTTTATTACTTGTTTTTTAGCATTTTCAATGCTTGCATTTAGCTCAAATCCGAGAATTAATATTAAAGCATTAAAGTAAATCCAAAGCATAATTACAATTAATGTCCCAATTGAACCATAGATCTTATTGTATTGTCCGAAATGATTAACGAAAAAAGCAAATCCAATTGAAACTACGATTGCTGAAATGGATGCCAGCGTTGACCCTGCAGAAATAAATCTCCAACGTTTTTTTTGGGAAGGTGCATAGTAATAAAGAAAGGATATTGCCATAAAAAAAAGCGAAACAATAACAGACCATTTTCCTAAAAAGATTAAGGCAATCTGCGTCTTCGTTTTTAAAATACTGTGTTTGACCAGATAGCCTGTTAGGTTTTCACTAAAGATAATCAGAATGGTCGAAGCAAAGACTAACAGGGAAATAATCAACGTTAGAATCAAAGCGACAATGCGTTGTTTCGCAGGTGAACGCGTTTCAGCAACATGGTATGACGTATTAAAGCCTCGCATCAACGTCATAAATCCATTAGTAGTAAAGTAAAGCGCTGCAATAAAACCGAAAGAAAGAAGCCCGCCGCGAGGAATTTTTACAATATCTTCAATAGTTGACTTTACACTACTATAAGCATTGGAAGGCAAAATGTCGTGTATGATGGAGAGTAACTGATCCTGAAAGTCATGAACAGGAATATAGGGTATTAATGAAAATAGAAATATTGTTGCCGGAAAAATCGCCAGAAAAAAACTGAATGCCAATGCTTGTGCACGAGTAACGATGCGGCCTTTCTGAATTCCGGTAAAGAAAAAGTCGGCAACATAATACAAGGGCATATTGTCAAACCCGGGAAGCGCAACACGTTTGGAATAAGAAACGAAAGTTTTTACCGCACGTGATGAAATAATCTTTTGCATAAAAAGAAAAGAAAACCTTTTCATGTTCTTGTTTGACAGAGCATCTTCCCAATTACCGGTTATTTTTTTTCTTGTAGAAACTTTTGATTTTTTCACAGTGGTTTGAGAAGGCACTTAAGGGTAGTTTTAACTTATTAATTTCATACTAATATCCATACTTTTATGCGAATGGGTGAGGGCTCCGACTGAAATATATTGAACACCCGTTTGCGCATAAGAAAGAATGTTGGATAGGGTAATGCTTCCGGAAGCTTCTGTTTCGAATTGGTTATTTATTTTTTCAATAGCTTGTTTCAAAAGTTCAGGAGTGAAATTATCCAGCATAATTCTGTTTGCTAAACCGGATGCTATTACTTCGTCCACTTCTTTTAAATTTCTTGTTTCTATTTCAATGGGTAAATTTAAACCTCTTACCTGTTGATATTCAGTTGCGCTTTTCAGAGCATTCCGTATTCCTCCGGCAGCATCTACGTGATTGTCTTTAATTAATATCATATCAAACAATCCGAATCGATGATTTATTCCACCGCCGGCCAGTACAGCCTGTTTTTCAAATTGTCTGAAATTGGGAGTCGTTTTACGTGTATCAAGTATTTTTACGCCGGTGCTTTCTACTGCTTTTACATATTGCTTTGTCAGCGTAGCTATTCCACTCATTCTTTGCATACAATTTAATACCAGCCGTTCGGATTTTAAGAGACTTCTGATATTTCCGCGTAGGAGCATCACTATATCTCCCGAATTAACTTCTTTTCCGTCTTCTGACTTAACTGTTATTTCAATATTTTTTTCAACAGTTAAGAATATTCTTTGAGCTATTTCCAATCCCGAAAGTATGCCATTCTCTTTTATTTTTATCTGAGCCTGACCAATTGCTTTTTCTCCTATTGTTGCCTGGGAAGTATGATCACCATCGCCTGTATCTTCCGCTAAAGCATAGGTAATAAACTCTTCTGTAGTAAGGCCACTTTGTTTTGGATTGATCATTGTTTAACAGTTAAAATGACATAAAAGTGCAAAGATAAATTAACCGTTGAAAAAAAATCAGACATTATTCTGTTTCAATCCTTAATTCCTGCATTAGATTTTTTCCTTGTGTGTTTTTAATATAAAAAGATACCCTAAAAGTCCTTCCGTTTGAAGTAACTAAATTTCCTATTGCATATTGGGTTTTCTCGGGAGAAGAGCCTTTGTGTAAAATAGTAAAAGATTTCGGGCGATTTTTTTCGAAAAAGTCTTTTACGACTAGTTCAGCCTGGGCCTTGCTATATACGTTTTCCTGCTCTAAAATTGTCAGGTCGACAGTATTTCCGAAATATGTTGACAATTGATGCGATTCTCCACTCCTGATTGCATTTGAAATATCTTCAAAAATGTCAGAAGCAAACACCCTCTGACTTATCAGAAGGATGATTATTACTTTTATTAACGTTCTCATTTTCATTTAACAAGATTCAAATTTACAATTATCCTGCCACATATTAGGGAGAAGGTAGGTGTTATATTCAAACTATTGGTAAATTTCAGAATGGTGTTTTGAACGATTGCATGTCAATTAAATCCATTTTCTGAACCTTGCCCGCTTTCAGGTTCAAACCCTATATTTGACAATTGAAATTGGTAAAATTCTTAGTAATAAATCTTGAAATTACACCTTGTTTTTGTAGGGAAAACAACTGAAAAATACCTTCTGGAAGGTATGGATGACTTTATGACCAGACTTTCCAGGTATGCAACTGTTACTGTTGATGTTGTAAAGGCATCAACAATTAGGGATATTAGGAAAGCAATGGAAGAAGAGGAGAAAAATATTCTTGCCAGATTGCTGCCTGGCGATTATCTGGTAATCTTGGATGAAAAAGGCTCAGAAATGACTTCTCGTCAACTCGCAGGAAAGGTTCAAAAATGGATGGCTGAAGGAAAAAATCGTATCGTATTCATTATTGGAGGGGCTTTTGGCATAGCGCCTTCTTTAAAGGTAAAAGCAGATTACAAGCTTTCTCTCTCTCTACTTACCTTCACACATCAGATGATTAGACTGTTGCTTGTAGAGCAATTGTATAGGGCAATGACTATCTTACGAAATGAAAAATACCATCACGATTGATAGTCCGGGTATTTTTAATTTTGTTAATAGCTTTTGAATATTACAAAGCATTTTTTGCTTTTGTGTTATATTTACTTTACTAAATTTGTGCAAAGAGGTTTTTTGAATGATTGAATATCTGTCCATCGTTGATTTTATTGTAGTACCTATTCTGGTAATTGTTATATTTCTTGTTTCTAAAAGCACTCAATTAAAAAACATTGAGGCTAATCCAAGTTATAAATACTATTTATGGGCATTGTTTATGAAGTTGATTGGCGGCGTTGCCGTTTGCCTGATCTATGTACTTTATTATGGTTTTGGTGATACCTTAAACTATTATAACGATGACGTTGTTCTCTTAAACATGTTGAATAAGTCTCCTTTAGTTTTTGTCCAATTGTTAACGAATCCTTCTCCTGAATTATGGTATTATTTTGACGACCAAACAGGCTATATGTTTTACATGGCTGACGGTCATGCTATGGCTGTAGTAAAAATTACCTGGCTACTATGCCTTGTAACTTTTAGGAGTTTTTTAGGAATGACAATATTGCTGGCCTGGATTTCTTTTTTTCCCATCTGGAGATTGTATCAGTTCTTTTTAAGAGAGTTCCCAAAACTATCAAAAGAATTTGCAATTTCCCTTTTCTTTGTTCCTTCAGTTTTTTTCTGGGGGTCAGGTTTGCTAAAAGACACCATAACTTTTTCCTGTGTTTGTTTATTTGCTTCGTCGTTCGGAATTCTATTAACACAACGAAAGAATTTTCTTCAAAATATCTTTTTTATTGTCATCAGTTCTTACCTTCTGATTTGGATAAAGCCATATATATTCTTTGCCCTTCTGCCGGGAAGTATCTTATGGTTTGGAGGTGTGCAGATTTTCCGTGTAAACAATCCGCTAGTACAATCATTAACAACTCCTCTTTTGATACTGGTATCTCTTGTTTCAGGTTATTTTATGTTGAATTTAATGAGTGGAATATTGGGTGAATACTCTCTTGAAAATGTATTGAATAAAGCGGTTGTAACAAATCTTGATCTTAAAAGTGAATATTATCAGGGGTCGTCGTTTGATATTGGCGATTTTGACCCTTCTGTAGGAGGAATATTGTCTAAAATGCCGAAAGCGATTAATGCTGCATTATTCCGACCCTATATCTGGGAAACCTATAACCTGACAATGCTAATGTCAGGAATTGAAAATTTATTTATGCTTGGATTCTTTCTGTACCTGATTGTTAAACTTCGGGTGTATAACCTCTTCAGGCTAATGTTCAGGCACAGGATTCTTTTTTTTACTGTTTACTTCAGCATTTTCTTTGCTTTTTCTGTTGGACTTACTACATCAAATTTTGGTAGTCTTGTGAGGTACAAAATTCCGGCTATTCCATTTTTTCTAATCAGCCTTATTATTATTTCTTCTACTTACAAAGACCTCCAGAAAGAGGATGAATTAAAGTTTCTTGAATTAAATGAGCAGGAAAAATAGTTTATTTTTATTTACTGCCGTACTTAAATTTCTAGGGTAGTTTCAGCTTTTTTCTCCATAAAGATTACCATATACATTTTCAGCAATTGAAAAGTTTCTATATTGATGCGCAAGGGCTGTGATTCTTTCCGATATAGTATTTTTCTCATCACGAATTAATTGATCGATTTCTAGAAGCGCTTCTTTATAATAAATAGGTCCCAAACCCTTTAAGATAGCCCCGGCACGGTTGTTTTTAATAATGTCTGAGTCGTCAGAAATGCCATCGGAAATTACTACGGGCAGTCCCATGGCCCAATATTCACCGTCCTTTATAGGAGTGCAATATAATTTTGCCGGTGTTCGTTTCATTGGATTTATTGCAAAATCACCCAAACCCATGTATAAAGGAATATCTTTATGACTTACAAAGCGAACGACCATCTTATTGCTGTCAAAGCCTGTTTGTACGACTAATTTTTCCAGTTCTTCCTTTTTTTGAGGTGTAAGTAAAAGTGCACGAAATCGATCTCCCCAGATATTTTCAGCTTCATGAAAGAAATCAAATACTTCAGTCGATAAATAATTACCGCCAAACTTTCCTGCATAGACACAAACTATTTTATTCTCCAGGTTTAATTCTTTTAATAGAGCAGCATCCTTTCGTTTAGCTGCATTGAAAGAATTGAAGTCAACACATGCCGGTTTTACAGGAGAATCTTTAAGTGTAATACCGTATTTTCTTTTTGCATAATCACGCATTCCTTTCGTTGCACTAATTATATATTTTGCGTGGCAACTGAGTTTCTTCTCGAAATAAAAAAGAATTTTGAATTTAAGTCCATTTCTGTTCCAGGATCCATTTTCTGCCATGGCTTCTGCATGTGGCTCGTAGCTGTCAATAATCAGAGGTTTGCCGGAGAACAGACTAACCACGTAGCCCAGACTGCCGGCAGTAGTGCACCAGGCATGTATAAAACTAATTTTTTTAAAAATAGAAATTGAAACTAAATGAATGAACGTAAAAAACCATTTAATAATTGCCAGTATACCAAAACGATAGTATTTGTAATCTATGAGTACAATTCCTTTTTTTAAAAGGTTTTGTTTAATCTCTTTTCTTTCCGGTGCTGTCATCTTCACGTTTTCCTGTTCAAAGGTTACAAGGTAAATCGTGCTCCCTGCCGGTAATTTATCAGCGATAATTAATACATAGGGTAGGGTATAGGCTTGTATCAGGGCATCCTTATAACTCCATTGTGTTACAACTAAAACGTTCTTTCTTTTGCTCATTGAAGTCTTGAAATTAATTTCCTTCCAAGTATACTTTTTAATAGTAGTTTGAAATATTTCATTTTGAAGCCGCCAAATTTAATTGCATGAATCAAAAAGCCAATACTCCTTTTACTTTGACTTTCCAGGTAAGAATGAATGGCGCAGAAATAATTTACATGGGCAGAAAGTTGACTTTTTTCTTCCGAGGTAAGATCGATTTTCCTGAGAATCCATTCTTTTGCAAGGAGTGTTTTTTGAATAATTAAATCATTGTCTGATCGCATGGACCGTAAGGGGTGATCAGACATGGAAATGGTAACTTCGTCTACAATAAAAAGTGGGTGTAGCCTGGTATTTTGAATCAGAAACATCCAGTCTTCTTTGATGGCAAAATTTCTGTCTTCTTCAAACAACTTAATATCCGGATTATCGGCTAAAACACATACGTTGCAGGCAATGGGGTTGCCGTTAAGGAACAGACGATAATCATAAAAGCCTTCCTTAATAGAAATGATATCGGAGGCTTTTGACCTTCCTTTATCGTTGATGAAATCGAATTTAGTTGCAATGAAATAGGGGTGATTGTTTTCAATTATTCCCTGGTGCAGAACCTGTAAATGATTTGGATGCATGAGGTCATCGGAATCGAAAAAGATGATATACGTTCCTGAAGCATTCTTAAATCCGGTGTTTCTTGCAGCACCTCTTTCTCTGTTGGGCTGACTTATTATTTTAAAATTTGGTTTATCGCCGTAATTTTTTTTTAGAAAATTTAATGTATCGTCCGTACTTCCATCGTCGATGATAATCACCTCATAAGCGCCAAAAGTCTGCTGAAGGATTGAGGAAATTGTATTCCCAAGTAGATTACACCTATTATAAACCGGAATTACTATGGAAAAAAACGGATCAAAATTCATGTATGATCTCATTTTTAAGTTCCTCTTCAAGTTCATTATAAAGCTTTAGATGCAAGTCTACTTTCTCGCTATAGTTAAAGTGCTTTAAAGCATCCTCGCGTGCCTGATTTCCGAGTAGTTTTCTTAAATCGTCATCCAGAATGAGTTTTCGAATTGCATTATAAACGGCATCCGAAGATTTATAAGGAACCACAATACAATTTTTTCCGTCTCTTGCAGTAAAACTGCTTATTCCTGAAAAGGTTAATACTTGTGTACATCCTGAAATCATTCCTTCGATTATATTGATGCCAAAAGTTTCACTTTGTAATTTTACGGGAATATGCAAGTGAATATCAAATATTTTGAAGATTGTTGTGCTATTGGCAACGAAGCCTTTATATATAATATTTTTTTCAAGTCTGTACTCCCTTATTTTATCCATTATTTCCTCAAAACATTCCCCTTTACTTCCGAAAATATATAAATGAACATGCGGAAATTCCGTAACAAGTCTTCGCATGGCTTCTACTGCATAAATATGTCCTTTCCAGAATTCAAATCGGGCAACCATACCGATAACAAATTCGTTTTTGGGGATATTCAATTCCTTTCTTAAATCATCCACTTCGTTTTCATTAATATTCATGTAATCTGTAGTTTTGACGGAGTGATGAATGATATGCAGCTTCTTAGGCAGCATATTAAAATGTTTAATAATAAATTCGTACGATTCGTTGGTAAGCGCTATAACTTTTCTAGAAAAGAAATATGTGATTCTGTCAATGAGTTCTTGTTTTTTGCTATTGAAATCCGCAAACCAGACAGTGTTTTCACAGGTAGTAACCCTCATTTTTATTTGAGCGGCATAAGCGGCTAATTGACCTATTAAGTTTCCATAGGGTAATTCAGAATGTACCAGGTCTATTTTATGATTCTTTAAAATTTTCACT
>JAYURB010000239.1:0-3632 GCA_043756425.1 Bacteroidota bacterium | reverse complement strand
ATCCCCGGCAATAAAAAGTGTGTCGCCGTTATTTTCAAAACTGATCTCCCCATTCTTATCAAGCTTTGCAAATAAAACAACCGATCTATAATAAGTAGCGGTATCGATATAAAAATTTCCTCCTAAAAGGCAGCCTCCATCGCGGTCAGGGGCTAATGAAGTAATTGAAAGGTTTGCATGTGAAGCAAAAAGACTACTGATATCTTTTTTCCAAGCCTTATTCCCTTCATTATCGATTTTGTAAACTATAGGAATATTTCCTTCGTAAGAAAATAAGACAATTCCTCCATCGTAAGTCTGTTTGGCAAGTGTCGCTTTACTTTCAAAGACATTAATAAAAGTATCCTCGACGGTAAAATCTGATTTCTTACAGGAAGCAAAAGCCACGGCAACTATACAAAAGATGAAACACCGATACATTTCTTATTTCTTTTTCTTAATGTTATACAAAAACACATAGGAAATTCCCACCTGAAACTGCAGCCGGTTCAGGTCAAAATCGTTGTCGATATAATAATAATCAAACGAAAGCAATTTACTTCTAAAACGGTTGGAACGCTCAACTAGATTATTCTTGCTATAGAAGTACTTGGCATCCATAAAAAAGATAAAACTATGTATTCTGTAAGATCCCCCGAGACCCAATACCAATGAATTCATTCCATTGACACGTAAAGAATCCTGCTTCAGGTCAATTTTATTGGCTGAAATCTGGTATGCCTCGTTTTGTTGTGTTATACTGTTGTATGCTTCGTAACGCAAATCAACATCTGCTGTAGATCCTCGAATTGAAGTGTAACAATAACCAATTTCTGCTGAGATTTTAAAATCAGTTCTCGGATAATTAAGCTTGAAGAAACCCATCCAATCCGTATTGGTTTGTCTTTCTGAAAAAACTAAATTCCAGTTATTCTCTCCACGAATCCTTCTCGAATAAGCAACCTCAGAAATTCCCGGTTCAAAACAAACAGAAAGGTATTTTAAAAGCTCTGCTTCTATGTGCAAGCAGCCTAAAAAAGAAACTTTAGGAGAATAATTCCTGGAGTAATCAGCCCCTTCCAGTATGGAATATACTGCTTGAATATGCGTAAAAGGAATATTAAGTCCTCCGCTGAGTCCAAAAGAAAGTAATGGTTTGGCTGAATATCTTTGCACCGCTAAATTAAAGGATGTTCCACTTTGAGGATTAATAAGTTTATAATTAGGATTCAATCTGAGCAAACGTACAACCACTTTGTCTCTCTCTTCAGGATTTTCTTTATCAATTTGAGTTTTTAACAACAACTCCAATATTCGTTGCTTTTCCTGCCTATTGAAGTGACACTCGTGCAAACCTCTTTCTACATTTGTAATAACTGTATCGTAAAGGCCCGCTTCATAGGCCTGTTCAGCGTCGTTAATAAGTGATTCGCAAGTCCATTGCGCATTAACGGCAACAGGAGTTAGAAAAGAAATAAAAACCAAAATTTTCCAAAAGGCGAGTCTGTTCATTGTATAAAAATCATTATCAGACAAATTTATTCTATTATTAGTAAATTCCAAATGGAGAGGAGAAAAAAGCAGTTCCAACCATTAAAATTATAGCTATTCATAGATGCTAATTGACAACAATTCTTGAATTAAGTATTTCGCCATCCGTAAAACTTACTTTAATAAAATACATTCCCCTCTTTAATTCCGAAACATTTATTGTATAATCCGAATAGTTCTGACCTGTCGTTTTCATTTCTTCTTCTCCGTGAAGATTATAAAAAGTAAGTTCATTGGCAGGAGCATTCAATTCTACTTTCAAAGTATTGTAAGCAGGATTGGGAAAAATTCTTGCCCGTAGTTTTTTATTCTCCGATTGTACATAGGTTTGACTGCATCCTCCCCAGTTATCAAACATAACCTGCAAGGAGTCTATAGGATCGTGGTTACCCGGAAATGTATTAACAGTTAAATTGAGATAAAGTGGGCCTGTCGTATCTGCCGGTTCAGCAACTCTTATAAAAGCAGAGTACGTGGAGATTCCATAGGGAGCGCATCTTGTATCAGCCCCAATTACCTTTGCCCCCTGTAAAGCAGCCATAAGTTTGCAGGCAAGACTTCCGGCAGTATTGACAAACCGGCTTTGCATGGAGTCAAGAATTTCCTGTCCCAGTAAAATATTCCCCTGAATTGAATAATTAAGTCCTGTAATATGGTTTTTGTAATTACTACAATTAGCGCCCGTATAAGCTGCACTATGCACACCATTTACCAAATCGACAATTCCATATTGCCGAACAAATGGATTATTCTGAACATCATTGGCAACGAGGGAATCAATTATTCTTGAAGGCGCAAATCCGGAGTCCATTAAGATTCTGGCATAATTCTGATTGGCGGCAAGGTATGAGGCCTGGCTATGAATTACACCTACTCCCGGGTGAACATCACTGATTATTATGGCACTCGTGGAAGCACTTGTAATACAGGTTGCGCCTGCGCTTCCGACCTGTCCTGTTACTGAATCAACTGCGCAGATTGAAAAAGTATCTTGTGCAAAGGTCCAAAATGGAATATTAATAATTATATAAAATAAACAAATGATTTGTAGTTTATATTTTTTCATCAGCTTGATTTACCTTATAAGATTTAAGACTTTCAAATGTATTAAACTTAATGTGATTAATATGTTGCATAAATCTCATTTTTTAAATTTAATTTGGGAATTTATAGAAATTAAGGTTTTTAAGTAAAATGATCTATTAACTAGTGGTAAACAGTTAAACTAAAATTTATCCATAATTGGACTCTCGGAAATTTTTAATGCCAGTAAAGGAATTTTGGTTTTATAAGAAGTAATTTTTGTAACGCTCTGGTTAAACAAAGAACCGGGAAAATGTCTGTGGTGAGTGAACATAACCAATAAATCGGCTTTGTTTTTTGCTAGGAAGTATTCTATTCCTTCTGAAACCGATGTGTTTTTTGAAATGTATCCCGAAAGTTTAGGATATTTAATCCTGTTTTTAATTTTCTGAGTCATTTCATTAATTTTTTCATCGCTATGGATCAAATGTTCATCGTCGACAAAAACAAAAACAATTTCCGCCTCAAAGTGCGCTGCAAATGAAGTAATAGATAATGCTGAATTAATATTATCTTCATGCAAATCCGTAGCAAATACTATTTTCTTTATCCCTTTAAATTCGCTTTCAGGAGGAATACATAATACAGGACATTCTGCTTTGGCAATAATTGAAGCTGCAGTGCTTCCTAAGAGAAGTCTCCTAATTTTGCTTTCACTGGTTTTGCCAATTACTAAAAGATCAGCATCCCTTTTCCTTGCAAAAGAACTAATTTCATGTTGTTTTTCTCCTTCTATTAAAAGTGTTTCATAATTAACATTTTTATACTTACTCTTTAATTTCAATACTAGTTCGTTTAACTTAGCGTGCGCTTTGGACTTGTATTCTTCCTCCTGATTCCGCACAGCTTCCATAGGAAGGTCGCTATACAAGGAAGGAGCCTCGTAAATATGCAAAATTGTTATTGTAGAGTTGAAGTCATTACCAATTGCAGAAGCATATTCAATAGCCTGATCAGAAACTTTTGAAAAATCAGTTGGACAGATGATTGTTTTCATTTTGAAATGGTTAAATACTTTT
>JAYURB010000238.1:0-8802 GCA_043756425.1 Bacteroidota bacterium | reverse complement strand
TAACAAAAAAAAGCCCCGTTTTAGCGGGGCTTTTGATCAATGATTGATTGAAATCGTTCGAGTTGTTATTCCCTTTTCAGAGACAACCCTCAGGCAATAAATGCCGTTTGGCTGATTCGATAAGTCTACTTTAAAATTATTTAAAGCTTGCAATGAATAGGTAGAAATAATTTGGCCAACAGTATTTAATACTTCAACAGTATATCCTTTCGTTACATTTTCTGCAGAATTGAAATAAACTATTCCGGCTGAAGGATTCGGGAAAACAGAAACATTTAATTTGTCTGCTTTCTTAATTCCAACACCACCTGAATCAGTTGTCAGGTTAATATCATCAATCCATAATCCAACCAGTGAATCAGATTTTTGAACGTGAAATCCTATATAATATGTACCCGGTAGAGCAGGAGAAAATACAGCTGTAGCAGGAAGGTAAAAAGCATTAGTAATCTGTGTATTTGATTGAATTACCTGATTCATTCCACCGGAAACCTGCACATCGCCAATATATATTTCAAGCATGGCTTGTGTAGAAGTAGAGGATGTGCGATAATAATAATCTAAATTATAAACGATAGATGAATCAAGATCCAGGCAGGTTGTAAAAATCCAGTCATCAGCTGCCAGTCCGGTCATACGTGCAGAATTTATTCCCGTTTTAGGAAATATATTGCTAACAGTCCAGGAAACAGAATCATTATTAGCATCTTCAACATAGTATCCTGAAATATCATCAGTCGGCTCAAAACCATTGGTGTAATCGTTGGAATAATTGACCAAGTGTGGTCCATTGAATATGGAAACTTCAACAGTATCGTTAACAAAATTAGTGTCGCCTGTTAAAGAAATATATGCTTTTATGGTACGTATGCCCGGAGCGGAAACATCTGCAGTTGCAGTAAAAACATGCAAATGATCGCCTCCAACAGGAATTGTATCGGTTACTGTTTCTGTAACCGGTGTACCATTGTCAATAATAAAAGTAGCGCTAATGTTGCCATTAATGTCACTACCGCCGTTATTATGAAGATTGATTGATACTGCTTCAGTAGCACCTAAAAGTGTACAGCTTGTAGCAGGAGAAATTATGTCAGTTACAGAACCATCAATGTTGGGAAGTTCATATAGTTGAACATCGTCAATCATCCAATAATAAGAGTAGTCAGCTTTGTAATTAAAGCGAATATAAACAGTATCCTGATTGGCAGCCAATGAAGTGATATCTACATCAACATTATTTGGATTAGGCGTAGATGCATATTGTGCAAGACCGGAACTTGAATTATGAACTTCAACCCAATTTGTACCATCGCTACTTATCCATACAGTTGCTGTATCATTATAATGTTTCAGGTATTCGTTAAAATTAAGGACTACCGTTGAACGGCCTGTGCAATTAATTAAACCGGAAATAAGATCAACATTTTCTCCTCCAAAACTGTTTTGCGCTGAGTCACTGTCATAAATCATATAACCGTTGCCGGCTGAAGTACCGTTACCACTAAGGGTATCACCATTGTTGGCTCCTGTAGTTGTATATTTCCAGTTAAAACCGGCCGGACTAGCAGTGTCAATAGTTTGCCATCCCGCAGGAATTCCTCCAGTAAAATCTTCAGAATAAAAGGACGTGAAACTATTAATTTGATTATTCTGACCACTTTTTAAGTAGTGTGTAGTGTTTATCGAAGAGTTATTTTGCCTGGTGTCTTTTACTGCAAAGGCAGAAATAGAACTTAGCAAAAAGCAAAAAATGATAAACTGTGTAGTTTTTTTCATAGTTGAAGTGTTATTTTTATTGGTTTTCAAAAGTAAGATTAAATCGGAATATCTCAAACCGTTATGAATAGAAAAGCTTTACACAGCCTCTTCGACATACGATTCTATGGAAGGACAGGAACAAATGAGATTTCTATCGCCATAGGCATTATCAACCCTTCCAACGGAAGGCCAAAATTTATGTTGCGTAATGAAATGAAGGGGAAAAGCGGCCTTTTTACGCGAATATACATGGGTCCAGCTATCGCCTGTTACTTCAAGCATTGTATGCGGGGCATTTTTAAGAACATTGTCTACTTTGTTTGCCAATCCTTTTTCAACCTCCTCAATTTCCTTTCGTATTTGAATCATTGTATCACAAAAACGATCGAGTTCCTCCTTGGTTTCGCTTTCTGTGGGTTCAATCATCATTGTTCCGGCAACTGGAAATGACATAGTAGGAGCATGGAAGCCATAATCCATTAGCCTTTTCGCAATGTCCTCAACCTCAATACCTGCTGATTGTTTAAAAGGCCTGCAATCAATTATCATTTCATGAGCGACCCTGTTTTTTGATCCTACATATAAGATGTTATAATGTGACTCGAGTTTTGCTTTTATATAATTAGCGTTTAAAATGGCAAACTTCGTAGAATCAACCAGTCCGGAAGGACCTAACATTTTAATGTAAGCATAGGAAATTAACAAAATGCTGGAACTTCCCCAAGGAGCCGCCGAAACGGCTGTTGTACTTCCTCCTGTCTTTACAAGAGGGTGTGATGGAAGAAAGGGGGTAAGGTGACTGGCCACTCCAATGGGCCCCATTCCCGGACCACCTCCGCCATGAGGAATAGCGAATGTTTTATGAAGATTTAGATGACAAACATCTGCACCTATCGTTGCAGGATTGGTAAGTCCTACCTGAGCATTCATATTGGCGCCGTCCATATAAACTTGTCCGCCGTTATCATGGATGATTTTAGTAATTTCTGTAATTCCTTCTTCAAATACTCCGTGCGTGGAAGGATACGTAACCATTAAACCGGCAAGTGAAGCTTTATAATTTTCAGCTTTACTTCTAAGATCGGAAATTTCAATATTTCCATGATCATCACATTTAACTACTACAACCTTCATTCCCGCCATTACAGCACTGGCCGGATTTGTTCCATGTGCAGAAGAAGGTATTAAAACGGTATCCCTTTGTTTATCTCCTCGACTCAAATGATAAGCACGGATGACCATTAGCCCGGCATATTCTCCTTGTGCTCCCGAATTAGGCTGCAATGAAACGGCATCAAACCCTGTTATCTCTTTTAAGTAATTTTCTAATTCTGTAATAATCTGGTGATACCCTTCTGCCTGATCAAGAGGAACAAAAGGGTGTATGGAAGACCATTCCGGCCAGCTTAAAGGAATCAGTTCGCTGGTTGCATTCAATTTCATGGTACAGCTTCCAAGAGCAATCATGGAATGATTAAGAGAAAGGTCTTTTCCTTCAAGCTGCGTAATATACCGTAACATCTCTGTTTCTGAATGATGTGTATTGAAAACAGGATGAGTTAAAAATGGTGTTGCACGTGAAAAAGTAGTAGCTGCTATCTTTTTTGCCTGTTTACCGGAATCTGTTTTTTTTGATCCCGAAGAAGCATCTGTAAGAATGGAAATAATCGTTTGCAGCTCTTCTTCCCCTGTTGTTTCATCAACACTAATTGCAAAAGAATGTGTATCCACATAACGGAAATTCACCTTTTTTTGAAGCGCTATTTTCTTTACTGCTTCAAGTTTTTCGCCGGCTTCAAGATGCAGGGTGTCAAAAAAGGTTTTATTAATTTGTGTATAGCCGAGTGCCTGAGCAGCATCCGATAATTTCAAAGCATTTTCATGAATACTGCCGGCAATTTTCTTTAACCCTTCCTGTCCGTGATAAACAGCATACATACCTGCCATTACAGCCAATAAAACCTGTGCAGTACATATGTTTGATGTCGCTTTATCGCGACGGATGTGCTGTTCTCTTGTTTGCAAGGCCATTCTCAGAGCCCGGTTTCCATGTGAATCCTGTGAAACCCCAATGATTCTTCCGGGCATCTCACGTTTATATATTTCTTTAGCTGCAAAAAATGCGGCATGTGGTCCGCCGTAACCAAGGGGTACGCCAAATCGTTGCGTATTACCCAAAACCACATCAGCACCGAACTCACCGGGTGGGGTAAGCATTACAAGCGCCATCAGGTCAGAAGCAACAGCAATCTGAATACCTTTTGAACGACTCTTGCTTATCCAGTTTTTGTAATCTCTTACCTCGCCGTTACAAGAAGGGTACTGAAGAAGCGCTCCGAAAAACGTTTCATCTAAATCAGTATTATCAGGATCGCTTATTACCAATTCAATTCCCAAAGGAGCTGAACGTGTTTTAAGGACATCCAGTGTCTGAGGGAAACAATCGTTTGCAACAAAAAATTTAAGCGCATTTAGTTTTTCTTTTGGACGGAAAGCAAAGAACATATGCATTGCTTCAGCTGCTGCCGTAGCTTCGTCAAGTAAAGAAGCATTGGTAATTTCCATTCCGGAAAGGTCAAGTATCATCGTTTGATAATTCAACAATGCTTCTAATCTTCCCTGCGAAATCTCTGCCTGATAGGGGGTATAGGCAGTATACCAGCCCGGGTTTTCAAAAATATTTCTTAAAATAACTCCGGGAGTAATACAATTATAATAGCCCAATCCAATGTAAGAGTTGTAAATCTTATTAAGAGAAGCCGTTTTTCTTAACGCTTTAAGATAATTGTATTCCGTAAGTGGATCAGGCAAACGGAGGTCTTTTTTCAATTGTATAGAAGCCGGAATGGTTTCATCAATGAGCTGATCAATCGATCGAAGGCCGATCTCTTTTAACATTATTGATAGATCCTTATCGTCGGGGCCAATGTGGCGGGAGGCAAATTCTGAATCAGACATAGGTAATTCTTGTAATATTTACAGGGTGTAAAGTTAGTTGTTTTGCTTAATTTTAAGTTAATAAGTTTATTAATAATCGCTAATTTTGATAAAGGCTTTTCCTTTTATTGTATTTTTGAAAATCCTATGATACTATTGAAAAGAGTTTGTTTAATTATAACATTGGTTTTTGTTTCTCAATGTACCATTGCTCAGGATACCCTACTTCTGATTTCAGGACGTAAAATTGTTGTTAAGTCCTTTGATGTCAGCGAAAATGGAATCGCTTACCGTAAAATTGAACCTGGCAGCAAGGTTAAAACAATAGATTCGGAAAGAGTGTATTCTATAATTACCCGTGACGGACAGGAACGAATAATTTATCAACCTGACTCTCTTGATCCCCTTGACTTTAAAGCTGAAGAAATGCGATCCTTCATCCACGGTACACAGGATGCCAGATTGTTTTATAAGAATAACTTCCTAAAGGGACTTGGATTTGCTGTTGGTGGCGGAGCATCCTATTATGCATTTTATGGATTAATTATTCCTCCCCTATTTTCAACATTCGTTGGCTCATTTTCGCCTGTTGTGGATAAAGTACTTACTTTTCAAGTATCCGGAAATGCTGCCGGTATTTTGGGAATTAACGATGGTAAATATTTAAATCGTGTTTCAGGAACAACTTCCAATCCTGTTCTAAAGCAAAACGATAAGCTGAAAATTGTCCATACCACATTAAAATTTACTAAAGATACACCTGTAGATTCAGCAGTTTCTTTAATTAATTCCCGATTTAATTGTCATCGGGTTAACGCTTTAAATTCCAATGGAAATATTGTATTGTACCGTTCTGATTTCATAGGCTATAATAGCGACAATGCTTACCTCGAAGGTTTTGGAAAAAAGGTACGGGATTATAAAATTCGCAATACCATGATTTGCGGTTTCGCCGGATTTATTGCGAGCAGCATTGCTTTAAGTATTATTCTTAAAAACAATGATTCCGATAAATAATAAAGTTCAGCTTTATTTTAATCGGATTTTCGAGTGTCTTTTTTTAGAAAATTTTTTCATAGCCTGCTGTGCCACGGTCATGGTATTTGCGACTTTTATAATTAATGATCTACCGGTAAAATTGACTCCTTATTCGGTTTTCCTTTTTTCTTCAACTTTTCTTGTTTATAATTTCCATTACCTCTCTTTTAATATTGACTTTTCAAGCATAAAAGCGCTTGTTAATTCTGTTTTTAAAGTTCAAATAAGAACTTCATTAAAGGTTTTTTTGCCAATTTCCATAGGTGTTTCTATAATTTTTTTCTTTTATTTAAATAGTATATCCTGCCTTTTTATTTTATTGTTAGGTTCATTTGCCATTGCTTATTCCATTCCAATTGTCAAATGGCAAAATACAAGGTTAAGACTCAGAGAAATTTCAATTGTTAAAACCCCTTTAATCGCTTTAGTTTGGGGTATAACAACAGCTTTCATTCCAATACTTGAACAAAATATTCGCCTTGATGTTTCGTTTGGATTAATGCAGGTTTTATGCAGAAGCTTGTTTATATTTGCTTTATGCATCCCTTTCGAAATGCGCGATTTGGAAAAAGATAAGATATCCGGCATCGGTACCATTGCAGTTATTTATGGAATGAAAAATTCTAAAATAGCAGGGTTATTAATTGGCATTTGTGCTATAATTATTCACCACTTAATGCCTGTTTCTTTTTTAACGATGCTTTCTTTAGACCTTGCTATAACTATGGCGATGATCTGGATTATTTTCCAAAATATTTTTGATGGAAAATATTTCTATAAAATTTTTGTCGATGGAACCATGCTTTTATTATTTCTTTTACTTCTAACCGCAAAGGCCATTTCATGAAAAATTATGATAAAGAATCTTTTGAAAAATTAATCCTTTTTATTCGCAACAATGATAAGGATGCTGAACAATGGCTTTTAGATAACAATTGCAGAGAATTAAAAGAATTTTGGGATGCCGCCGAAGGAATAGAAAAATCTTTCAAATGGTTAATGGAAAACGGGCATCAGGCATTAGCCGCTACCGTTGATGCCATGAATGAAAACGACAAAGCAAAAGTATTCCTTCTTTCCTCAGGCAATCGTGAATTAGCCGCTTTTGTTGAAGCATCAACCGGAAGCAAGTCTGCCGTTACCTGGCTACTAAAATATAAGCATCCCGGATGGGTTATGGTTGCCAGAGAAATTTTTGAAAAAGAAAAGAAAAAGGATAAAAACTTTTTTTCAACCTTTTTAAACTTTGGAAACCCTTTCCGGTAATTCGCCAAAAACAACATCAAGTGATTGACAAATTTTATCGGCTGCATCGTCAAGTGTTTCTTTAGTATGCGCTGAAGAGATAAAGCCGACTTCATATCCTGATGGTCCAAAGTATATTCCTTGCTGAAGTAAGTCGTAATGCAATACTTTAAAGTATTTCATGCTTTCTGCATCGATATCTTCTGCACATTGTATGGTTTCTTTTTCTGTAAATGCAAACCAGAAGATGGACCCAATACTGAATACCTTAAAGGCATATTTTTTTTGATGTGCGAAGAAATTTAATTTTTCAGTAAATGATTTCGTTTTAATTTCAAGCTCTTCATAGAAGTTACTTTTAAGACAAGTAGTGATTTGCGCAATGCCTGCTGCCATAGCTACCGGATTGCCTGACAAAGTTCCTGCCTGGTAAACATTTCCATCCGGTGAAATACAGTTCATTATTTCTTTGCTTGCACCATAAGCTCCAACAGGCATTCCCCCACCAATTATTTTTCCATAAGTTATAATATCCGGTGTTATTCCATAATGCCCTGCAGCTCCTTCAAAACCAATACGAAAGCCTGAAATTACTTCATCAAAAATTAGCAGGATGGAGTTTTTTCTGGTTATTTCCCGGATGAATTTCAAATAATTTTCATCCTGGAGTAGTAATCCATTATTGGCCGGTATGGGTTCAATAATGACTGCTGCAATGTCGTGGGCATAGTCTGAAATAGCTACTTCAAGTGCACGTTTATCATTCAGAGGAAGAACAATGGTGTCTTTAGCAACTGATTCAGTTACGCCTGCAGATGATGATATTCCAAAAGTACTAAGACCGCTTCCGGCTTTAACCAATAAGCTATCTACGTGACCATGGTAGCAGCCGTCAAATTTAATTATTACCGGCCGGCCTGTATATCCTCTTGCTAAGCGAATGGCTGACATCACTGCTTCTGTTCCTGATGAAACAAAACGTATTTTTTCAATAAATCGATTATGATTTAATATAAGAGCAGCAAGTTCATTTTCTTTTCGTGTTGGAGCTCCAAAGGAAGTCCCTGATTCAACTGCTTTAACAATTGCTTCCCTTATTACCGGATTATTGTGTCCGGTAATCAATGGTCCCCAAGAACAACAGAAATCAATGAATTGATTTCCATCGGCATCCCAAATATGGCATCCATCTCCTTTTTCAATAAAAAGCGGTGTTCCACCTACAGAACGAAAAGCCCGAACAGGAGAATTTACCCCGCCCGGAAAATATTCTTTCGCTTTTTTAAATAATGTTTCAGATTCGTTTGTTTTGATTTTTTGTTGCATAACAATTCAAAATAAGTTATTCTCGCCCCTGCAAAGTTAGGTACTTCTTTATGACCTTTGTCCCGTTAACGAAAAATAATAATTAGGATTAAAAATTTATTGGAATGGCTGAAGAAAATTTTGAAAATACACAAATCTTTGCACATTCATTGGATGCCAAAGACCCCTTGAAGCATTTCCGGGATAAATTTTACCTGCCCATGATGAATGGCAAAGATGTTGTCTATTTTACCGGCAATTCTTTGGGACTGCAACCAAAAATTACTCAGGATTATGTAATGCGTGAGCTGGAAGATTGGGCGACTTATGGTGTAGAAGGACACTTCCACGCAAGAACACCCTGGTTTTCTTACCAGGATTTTCTGACACAACAAATCGCTGAACTCCTCGGTGCTAAAAGCATAGAAGTTGTAGCAATGAATTCATTGACTGCAAACCTTCATTTTTTAATGATTTCTTTTTATCGGCCCACAAAGCAACGGTATAAAATCATTTGCG
>JAYURB010000237.1:0-8826 GCA_043756425.1 Bacteroidota bacterium | reverse complement strand
CTTCAATAAATTGTAAACGTGTAGTATGAATTTTCTCTCCGAAAGCTACCAGTTGTTCATCCCACAAATGGAGTGATTCAGAATCAACACTTCGCCCCTGGGAAAGCTGCTTCAGGAATGCATTTCTTTGCATTAAAATTCGCGAATAGCTGATTAATGACTCCAAATAATTTCTGTCGAATTGAGAAATAATGCTGTCGGGAAATTTTCTGCGTTCTTCACTTCCACCTGAAATAAGTGACGAATCCGTTGGCGAAACCATAACAACAGGTATCATTCCAACATGTTCGGCCAGTCTTTCGTATTCCTTTTGATTCCGTTTAAAAACTTTTTTTTGTCCGCGTTTAAAACTACAGGAAATATTTTCATCGGCTCCATCAAGTTCAAAAGAACCCTGAACTACAAAAAATTCTTCTCCCTGCTTAATGTTTTGTCCGTCAATAGCATTGAAATAACTCTTGCAGATGGACAAATAATGAATGGCATCCAGAAGGTTCGTTTTACCTTCGCCATTATCGCCAACGAAAGCATTTACGCCTGCATCAGGCAATATTTCTGCTTCAGAATAATTTTTAAAATTTAAGAGTGACAGCCTTTTAAGATGCATGGAATGCTAAGATACACAGAGAGAACGAATGAAAGACTGATTTTGACGGTTTTGTGAAAATAATCTGTAAATAATGGCCTAAATTCCTGAAAACCTAGTAACAAAAGGTGATTAATTCATTGAAATTTTTTACCTTTGAATGAACAGTTTTTCCAGATCAAGGTTTTAAATGGAAGAAGAAGAATTTTCCGGCTCCGGAGAGGAGCAAAAGCTCATCCGCTATTCTATCGAACGATACGAAGAAATGCTGCGCAATAAAGAAGCGTACTTCTTTGATGTGGATGCTTTCCTTAATATTATTGATTATTACATTGAACGTAATGATCCTGTTATGGCATTGCAGGTAGTTGAATTTGCACGAAATCAGCACCCTGCTTCAGTAGAATTTCTGTTGAGGGAAGCTCAGATTCTGGCCATGGTAGACCGTTACGATAAAGCACTTGACATACTTGAAAAAGCCGAAAAGATTACACCCAGAGATGCTGATCTTTATATGATACGCGGCAGTATCTATGCTCAGCAGCAAAAGTTTGAACTGGCCATAGATAATTTTAACAAAGCTATTCCTCTCGCAGATGAACTCGATTTGCTTTATTTGAATCTGGCCTATGTATATGAAAGCTGGGGCGATTACGACAAAGCTATTAATTATCTGAAGTTGTCATTGGAAAACAATCCTGAAAACGATATTGCTCTTTATGAATTAGCTTTCTGTTTTGAGTTTACCGAAGGCTTTGATGAAAGTATTGAATTCTATACCCGGTTTATTGATCTTCATCCGTACAGCTATACTGTATGGTATAACCTGGGGAATGTCTACAACAGACTTAATCGTTACGAAGAAGCTCTTGATGCTTACGATTATTGTCTGGTCATAAAAGACGATTTCTCTTCAGCCTATTTTAATAAAGGAAATACGCTTGCCAACCTGCTGCGTTACAACGATGCAATCGAATGCTATAAAAAAACATTTGAGTTTGAAGCACCGGATGCTCTTACCTATTACAATATCGGTGAATGTTACGAGCAGCTGGAAGATATGCACCGGGCAAGAGATTATTATAAGAAAGCCACAAAACTAGACAATACGATTGCAGAAGCATGGCTTGGCATTGGTGTTACACTTCAAAATGAAGAGCGGTGGTTTGAAGCCATACATTACATCCGCAAAGCAATTGAACTCGATAGTGAAAACGCAGAGTTCTGGTTTGCTCTTGGTGATGCTGAATACCACCTTGAAAATTATATAAGCGCTGAAAACGCTTATAAAAAAGTAGTCGACCTCGAACCCGAAAATTCCGATATCTGGTTGGAATATTCTCATTTGCTTTTTGCAGACAATCGCCCGAATGAAGCATTGGAAATGATACAAAAAGGACTTGTTTTTCATCCCGGCAATCCTGAACTGTTATATAGATTGTCTTGTTACCTTTACCTCATTGGAAATATTAATGAATCCTACTTGGTTCTTGCCAATGCTTTGGATAAAAATAATTCATTAAGCGATTCCATTTTTGAATATACGCCTGCCATGGCGAAAGATAACCACGTACTCGAAATCATTGAACTTTATAAAAACCGTATATGAATTTTTTTCTTGATGATATCCCTGAACGCGCTCCAAAGCCGCGCGAAAAGGGCATGACAATGGTCATGGATAAAGGATTAAGCATTAGACAAGCCGAAGATATGATTGATATATCCGGAGAGTATATTGATATCATAAAATTAGGTTTCGGCAGCTCTTACGTTACACCAAATCTGGAAAAGAAAATTGAAGTCTACCGCAATTCGAAAATTCCTTTTTATTTTGGTGGAACATTACTGGAAGCATTTATTGCACGGGATCGCTTTGACGATTATCTAAAGCTCATCGAAAAATACAAGCTTACACATTCTGAACTCAGCGACGGAAGCATAACAATTGAACACGATGAAAAACTTAGTCTGATCCGACGGTTAAGCAAGCATGCTACTGTTATTTCAGAAGTTGGATCCAAAGAAGAAGGCATAATTATCCATCCAAACAAATGGATTGAAATGATGGAACGTGAAATTCAGGCAGGAGCCTGGAAGGTTATCGCTGAAGCCCGCGAAAGCGGAACGGTTGGGATTTACCGTCCCAATGGTAAAGCGCATGTTGTTCTCATCAATAAAATTATTTCACGTGTTCCGCCCGATAAAATTATCTGGGAAACGCCGAATAAAAGCGGACAGGTTTACTTCATTAACTTACTTGGCGCTAATGTGAATCTGGGAAACATTTCGCCTACAGAAGTAATTGCACTTGAATCGCTGCGTATAGGCCTCAGAAGCGATACCTTTTTCAATTTTTTGAAAAAAGAAAAAGTACAGTAGCATTTTACCTTTTACTTACCTAATACCCTGTTTTTTTGAAATCGGATTACAATACGTATATGCTTCGTTGCCTTGATCTGGCTCAAATAGGTTTAGGCAATACGGATTCTAATCCTCTTGTCGGTGCCGTTCTGGTCTATGACAATAAAATTGTTGGTGAAGGCTACCATCAATATTTTGGCCGGCCTCATGCTGAAGTAAATGCCTTCAACGATGCAATTCAAAAAGGCAATAATTATTTAATTGAAAAGTCAACACTGTTTGTAAATCTGGAGCCCTGCTCTCATTTCGGTAAAACACCTCCCTGCAGCGATTTGATTATTCAGCATAAAATTCCACATGTGGTAATTGGCATGAATGATCCGTTTCCGGAAGTAAATGGAAAAGGAATTGCCCGTCTACGTGAAGCAGGAATTCAGGTAGAAGAAGATATTCTCAGGGAAAAATGCGAATATCTTAATCGCCGGTTTATCACATTTCACACAAAAAAAAGACCCTTCGTTCTGCTTAAATTTGCACAGACAGCCAATCATTTTATGGCTGAGTTGAATCCATCCAGGATGAAAATCAGCAATGAAACGACAGATGTTTTAGTGCACAAATGGCGAAGCGAAGAAAGCGCTATAATGGTTGGAAGCCGAACGGCGGAAATTGACAATCCCATGCTAACCGTAAGAAAGTGGAAAGGAAAGAATCCGATTCGTATTACCCTCGACAGAAATATGCGTTTGAGAAAGGATCTGCATATTTTCGATGCTGAGGCAAAGACCATCGTTTTTACAGATAAAGAAGAACAATCGGAAGAAATGGTTGAATATCTGAAAATAGATTTCAGGAATGAAGTGCCCATGCAAATTCTGAAAGCATTATATGACAAAAAAATTCTTTCGCTAATGCTTGAAGGTGGTCCCGGACTTCTAAAACATTTTATCCATGACAAACTCTGGGATGAAGCCAGAATTATTACATCAGATGACTATTGGAAAGAAGGTTTGCCATCTCCTGCCATTTCTGGTAAGCTGCTATTTCAATCTAAAATTACAGGGGACAACATAGCAACCCTTCACCCTTTTGAATAAAACTTTGTGGAATTACTTAATAAATTATGCGGTATACATGCCCCATCGGGAAATGAAGAATTAATGACACTCTTTTTACTTGATTATATCAATAAAAATAAATCTGGCTGGAAAGTCAACTCTGAAATTTTTCATGGCGAAGATTTTCAAAATTGTATTGTTTTAATTTTTGGAAAACCAACAAAAGCTGTTTTTGCTCATATTGATTCAATTGGATTTACAGCCCGTTACAACAATCAACTTGTAAAAATTGGCGCACCGGAAGTAAAAAATGGATATCTTTTAAAAGGAACTTTTGAAAATAAAGAAATTGAATTTCCGATCAGAGCAAAGAATGAGAGAGATATATTTGCAGAAGTATCAGTAGAACTAGAGCCCGGAACTGACTTGATTTTCAAGGATATTTGGAAAGAAGATAAAGAGTCCGTTCAATGTTGTTACATGGATAACAGACTTGGTGTTTGGAATGCATTAAGATTATGTGAAACAATAAATGACACTGCCATCGTTTTTTCATGTTGGGAAGAACATGGAGGCGGTACGGTGCCTTTTCTTTCTAAATTCCTATATGAGTCTTATAAGATAAGACAAGCGCTTATATGCGACATTACATGGGTTACTGAAGGCGTGAGACCTGGAAAGGGTGTTGTCATATCCATGCGTGATACCGGCATTCCCAGAAGAAAATTCGTTAACGAAATAATAAAATTGGCAAAAGAAAGCGGAATTCCATTTCAAATTGAAGTTGAAAGTTCCGGTGGTAGTGATGGAACGGAATTGCAAAAGCAGCCCTACCCTATTGACTGGTGTTTTATTGGTGCTCCGGAAGAAAATGTTCATTCACCGTATGAGAAAGTACATAAATCTGACATTTCAAGTATGCTAGAGATGTACCAATATCTGCTTTCTAAATTGTAAAGAATTATGTTAAATTAAGATCTTTTGAAAAGAAAGGTTTAACGTAAAGTCGCAATTGCAGATAAATTTTAATTGATATTTTGTGAAATGCATTGGGTTCTATTATAAGGATTGGTAATTTAAATTAGAGCAGGATTTTAACCACAAAGCCCGCAAAGGTTAACCACAAAATACACAAAGATTAATTTCTTAACGAACTTTGTCTTCTTTGTGCTACACCTTTGAGAACTTTGTGGTTAAAGTTCGACAGTTCCGTATTCCGGCAATCTCGAATAATTCCCTGAAATAAAAATGTCTTCCGGAATATTTCATTAAAAATATTTTCTCATAGCCTCCAGCAAATCCCCCGGAATAGCTGTTGGCTTACCTGTTTTCTGATTTACAAAGACAAGAGTCGTTTTTGCAGTATTTAATAAAACATTTTTTTCATTGTAGGTTTCATAATTAAAATGAATTCTAGCTGATGGAAGTTCGGTAATAGTTGTTTTGAAAGTTAGCAGGTCGTCGTAATAAGCAGGACGAATATATTTTATAAAATACTCAAGGACAGGTAATATTACACCTTCGTCTTCAAGTTTTTTATAGCTGAGACCAAGACTCCTTAACATTTCAACGCGTGCCACTTCAAAGTACTGGGCATAGTGTCCATAATAAACATAACCCATTCTGTCAGTTTCAGAATAACGCACCCTGATTTTTATTTCTCCCGTAATCATTGATTTTTTTTTGGCTAAGATAGTTAGTCATTGATTTTTTCTTCATCTTGCCCAAAAAAATAGTTTTCTTTTACAATAATGAAAATATCAGTTTTGAATTTTTTATTTCTTTTGATTTTCATTGGTTGTCGTCCTGTATACACCATTCAGAAAACCAATCAGACTGAATATGTCTTATCCGATAGTTTAAATAACACTGTTGATAGCTCTGTATATGCATACATTAGCTCTTACAAAGCGAAAATGGAAAGCGAGATGAATATTTATCTTGCTGAAAGTGAAACAGCATTAGAAAAGGGTTTGCCTGAAGGAAAACTTGGAAATTTTGTTGCAGATGCTTGCATAAAAGAAACCACGAAATCATATTATCCTGCTGATGGCAAAGGGGTTGATTTTGCAGTTTTTAATAATGGAGGATTACGAAGACCATTGCCTCAAGGAAAAATTACACGCAAAGATGTTTTCGAATTAATGCCCTTTGAAAATGAATTGGTAGTTTTAACACTTAATGGCAATAGTGTCAAAAAAATTTTTAACTTCATAGCTTCAAAAGAAGGAGCACCTGTTTCCGGCGTGCATTTGCAGATTAAAGAAAAGCAAGCGATTAATATTACTATAAATAATATGCCTTTAGATTCCACTCGTAATTATAAAGTATTAACTTCAGATTACCTTGCCAATGGAGGAGATAATTTTGATATGCTAGTCGATGCACCCCGAGAAAAAGTTAATCTGAAGTTGAGAGATGCAATTATTCATTTTCTGGAAGATGCGAATAATAAAGGAATAAAAATTAATGTTTCACTAGACGGCAGAATCAGTTATGCAAAATAGAAGGGATTTTGTACGTTGGTTAGTGAGCGGTGTGGCTTTTGCCGGACTAAGCTCTCTTCCTATAGAATTACTTGCCTCTCACGGTTTGGTTAAACTGACCGTATTGCACACAAACGATATGCACAGCAGGATTGATCCCTTTCCTGCTAACGATCCGAAGTATCCCGGCATGGGCGGTATGGCAAGGAGAGCTGCCTTAATAAATAAAATCCGTTCAGAAGAAAAAAATGTTTTGCTTTTAGATGCAGGCGATATTTTTCAGGGTACACCCTATTTTAATTTATATGGCGGAAAGCCGGAATTGCAGCTCATGAGTAAAATGGGTTATGAAGCAGCTACAATTGGAAATCACGATTTTGATAATGGCATTGAAGGTTTGGCAGAAAGACTTCCGGATATGAATTTTCCATTTCTTAATGTTAACTACAATTTTCAAGATACACCATTAGAAAAAAAAGTGTTACCTTTTCGCATCTTTAAAAAGGGAGGACTTAAAATCGGCGTCTTTGGAATAGGAATAAGATTGCAAGGTCTTGTTGATCAAAAGCTTTACGGAAATACTCGATACGAAGATCCTCTCCCACATTCAGAACGAATTTCTGCAATTTTAAAAATAGAACATAAATGCGATTTGATTATTTGTTTATCGCACTTAGGATATAAATACGAAGAAAAAAAAATCTCAGATGAAATTTTAGCTCAGGAAAGTTCGTACATTGATCTCATTATTGGAGGACACACACACACCTTCCTCGATAATCCGGTAATGTATGCAAATAAAAAAGAAAAAAAAGTTTTTGTTGCTCAGGTTGGTTGGGCAGGAATAAAACTCGGACGCATCGATTATTTTTTTGATGCTCAGGGAAGAAAAAAAGATGTTACAAGTGCTACTGTAAAAATTAGTGAAAATACAATAGCATCATAATTTTTTTTTTACTTTTTTTTTTTGAAATCTTTGTCAACACAATAAGTAACCATAAATTTGAACACCAAAACAAAGGGTACTATTTTTCAGTAATAATTTAACATCAACACAAAAAAAACTTTTCTTGAAAAACACAATGGAGAAAACTTGCGAAAGCGTTTGGAAAAAATGCCTGCAGATAATTAAAGACAACGTAAGTGCTCAAAGTTTCAAAACCTGGTTTGAACCAATCAAGCCGGTTAAACTTGATGGAATGATTTTAACCATCGAAGTACCCAGTCAGTTTTTTTATGAATGGCTGGAGGAACACTACATTACTCTTTTACGGAAAACCATCCGTCAGCAGCTTGGCAACGAAGGTCGCCTGGAATACAGCATTGTCATGGAACATGGCACGGACACAAACAAACCTTATACAATTAAAATTCCAACCCGCTCTCATGGTGACCTCAGAAACTCACCGGTAAACATTCCAATTGGATCTACTAAAGACACCATTCGAAATCCCTTTATTATTCCGGGACTAAAAAAGGTCAATGTAGAATCACAGCTTAATCCAAACTATACCTTTGAAAATTTCATTGAAGGAGATTGTAATCGTTTAGCGCGTTCAGCCGGATATGCAGTTTCCAACAAACCGGGCGGAACTTCTTTTAACCCTCTATTAATATATGGTGGTGTCGGAATGGGAAAAACCCATTTAGCGCATGCCATTGGTATTGAGATCAAAAACGAAAATCCGGGTAAAACTGTATTATATGTATCGTCAGAAAAATTCACACATCAGTTTATCGATTCTGTAAAAAATAATGAGCAAAATGATTTCGTTCATTTTTACCAGATGATTGATGTACTCATATTAGATGATATTCAGTTTCTTGCAGGAAAAGAAAAAACACAGGATGTATTTTTCCATGTATTCAATCACCTGCATCAAACAGGTAAACAGCTCATTCTCACCTCCGATAAAGCACCGGTAGATTTACAGGGAATGGAACAGCGTTTGCTTAGCCGTTTCAAATGGGGATTAGCTGCTGACCTTCAAATGCCTGATCTCGAAACACGTATTGCCATCTTGCATAAAAAAATGTACTTGGATGGAATCGAACTTCCAAAAGATATTGTTGAATACATTGCTTACAGCATAACATCAAACGTTCGCGAACTTGAAGGTGCCCTAATTTCTATTCTTGCTCAGGCATCGTTAAATAAAAAGGCTGTCACCCTCGAACTTTCTAAACAAATGATAGACAAATTCGTGAAGAACACAACGCACGAAGTTTCTATTGATTACATTCAGAAAATCGTTTGTGATTATTTCGACTTACCGATTGAAATGCTTAAGTCTAAGACGCGTAAACGCCAGGTGGTTCAGGCGCGTCAGATAGC
>JAYURB010000236.1:0-3644 GCA_043756425.1 Bacteroidota bacterium | reverse complement strand
ACGACCGGGGACTTAAAATATTCATTTTGTATTTTCTTTTACACGTTTTTGGAATGTTCTACAGCTCCAATATTCATTATGGCTTCCTCGATCTTCAGACCAAGTTAACCTTCCTGCTATTCCCTCTTGTGTTATCCGGAATGTTGTTTAATGAATCTCTTTTTAAAAAAATAAAAAATTATTTCATTATTATTTGTTCTATTACTTTTATAATATTGCTGATAACCTCATTGTATCAATACATACAATCGTCTGATTCAGGAAGCTTTTTCTATATTAAACTATCGCACGGATATCATCCTACATATTTATCCATCTATTTTTGCCTTGCTTTACTATTTGTCCTTGAAAAAATATTTAAATACCCATCTGAATATCCATTACTAATTTTGATTTTCCTTTCATTGTTTTTGTTCACAGGAATTTTATTTTTGTCTGCGCGGACATCAACTATTGTAACAATTTTCTGTATTGTATTTTTTCCAATTTTTATTTTGGGTAAAAAGTTATTTACTAATCGGAATTGGTTTTTGCATGGTTTGATTGTTTTAATAAGCACAAGTATGTTTTTTGGCTTTTTGCATTTGAATAACCGTTTTAATCAGGTTGAAGAAGCAATTGTTGCAAGTGAAAGTTCAATACCTGCAGATACCATAACTCAGGAAGCTCCCAATAGCACCAACATACGATTTCATCTTTGGAAGAATGCTGTTCAATTGATAGGCAGGAATCCCTTATTCGGTGTTGGTACAGGTGATATTAAAGAAGAACTTGTAAGCATTTACACGGAAAATAATTATGAGTATGGCATAAAAGAAAGAATAAGTCCGCATAATCAGTTCCTGCATACCGGTGTAATTCTGGGAATTACAGGAATGGTTTTATTGGCTATTTACTTCTTTTATCCACTTTACTTTTCGTTTAAAGAAAAGGACTGGCTATATTTCTTCTTTCTCATTATAATTTTATTGAATGCAATGACAGAGTCCATTCTGGAAAGGCAAGCCGGAATACTTTTTTTTACAGCATTCAATACTTGTTTTTATCTTCGGCTGCGTTTTCGTAATTCTATAAACTAGTGGACAAATTTCGGTTATACCTAAAGCGTTTTGTTTTGATTGCTGTCGTTTATGCTTTCAATATGATTGTCTTTTTTTTGTTTCGCTTTTTTTATACCATTAACATAATCCCCTCCATTGAACGCAATGAATTTTCCAATGATATTTTTCAAAGTTTTATTACAGGTTTGCGTTTTGATACCGTTACTATTTGTTACGGCCTACTTCTTCCCGTATTAATGTCATTTTCCGGTTTGATCATAACAAATGTCAGTTGGCAATCCTTTATTGATAGTTTCAACAAAAAATTTCTAATCATCTGCAGTACTTTTTTCGTTCTCCTGCTGGTTATCGATTACTTTTATTACAATTATTTTCAGGCCCATTTTAATATTATGATACTTGGCTTTTGGGAGGATGATACGGGTGCTATTCTTAAATCTGTTTACACTGATTATCCACTATTTCGGGTATTACTTTTTATGACATCTTTCTATTTGCTGATAAGATGGTTTGTGAGAAGGGCAGGAAGAAACATTGCAAGTTTATTTGAAAGCACTTCTTTTTTTAAACTTTCAATGACTTCACTTTTACTCACAGGGTTATTTACCATGGGACTGCGCGGATCATTCGGTACTTTCCCGGTTCAGATCGATGATGCAAATATTTCCAGCAATCCTAAAGTAAATCTGCTTTCTGTGAACGGTGTATTTGCATTGAAGAATGTATTAGGATATGCTTTCATGCAAAGCAAACTGGGAGAGTTTGACAAGGAAATAAAAAATATTGGAATGCTAGATAAAGAAAGAGCCTTCAAAACTTATTTCGGAAATAACATTGATTGCACAAAGCGGGATTTTTTATTTACTGAAACTCCTGTAAATCCTGTGGCAGAGAAGGATCCTCCTCATGTAATTCTCTTTTTAATGGAAAGCATGAGTAACAACAATCTATATTTGCAATCCAAAGAAATTAATGTCATGGGTGCTTTGGAAAAATATTTTAGAGAAGGAATAGTTTTCAGAAATTTTCTTCCGGCTCAGAATGGCACCATAAATACCTTAGAAGCTTTAATGGTCAATACACCGATTACTTCTATTGCTCAATCAAGATACGGTTCCAACACCTTTCCTTCTTCAACAGCAAAGCCTTTTCTGGAAAGTGGTTATGCAACAAATTTTATTTCAGGAGGAAAATTGAATTGGAGAAATATCAATACGTTTATCCCGCGCCAGTATTTTCAAAATATTGAGGGCGATGGTGACATTAAAGCTGCTAATCCTTCTACTCAGGAATGTGAATGGGGTGTGTATGATGAATATCTGTTTGATCATGTATTCCATAAACTTGAAAAAGCTACAAAGCCTCTATTTATTTTTGCTTTAAGTACAACGAATCACACTCCATTTCATCTGCCCGATCATTATAAGCCTTTGCCGGTTTCTTTAAATGATTCAATCCGCAATATTCTAAAAGTAGAGGAGGAGAGAGCTTTAAAAAATCTTACTAATTTTCAATACTCCAATGACTGTCTGGGTCAATTTCTCGACAAGTTAAAAGCTTCTCCCTATGGTTCAAATACTATTGTTTTCGCTACCGGTGATCATAACAATCTTATGCTTTTCGATTTTACACCCGGACAATTATTCTATAAATTAAGTGTGCCTTTGGTAATGTATATTCCGGAGAAATATATGGGAAATTCTAAGGTCGACACCTCCCGATGGGGTTCTCACAAGGATATTTTTCCAACCTTATACAACCTGGCTCTTAGTAAGACGAAGTATTTTAATGCGGGAAATGACCTTTTAAGTTCCCGGGCTGACCCCGAATCATTTTATGGAATGGATGTAATGTCTTATACTGCTATGGATAATAGAGGTGCAGTGCGTTTTGATCGTAACCCTGCTAATTACAAATGGACAAATAATAATAATTTATCCCCGATTAGGACTGATACGACTGCTTCCCTTATGATAAAATCCCGTTCCTATTTCGCAACTTTTTATCATTATATTAAGGAGATTGGTGATAAATAAATGCTCCCTTTTTGCTATTTTTTTGGTAAAAAGCACCTTTTCTTTTATTACTTTTAGCACCCGTTATGATTCCCTTTTCACCACCCAGAATTGACCAAAAAATTATAGATGAGGTAGTTGACACACTACGTTCAGGATGGATTACCACAGGTCCTAAGACCAAACTATTCGAAAAAAGACTTACAGAATATTGCCATAGTCAATCAACTATTTGTCTGAACTCTGCTACTTCCGGACTGGAATTAATGCTTCGCTGGTTTGGTGTTACAGAAGGGGATGAGGTAATTATTCCGGCATATACTTATTCAGCTACTGCCAATGTAGTTATTCATTGCGGTGCTAAGCCTGTCTTTGTAGATATTCAGGATGACTTCAATATCGATCCTCAAAAAGTCAGAGATGCCATTACTCCGAAAACAAAGGTTATCATGCCTGTTGATTTTGGTGGCTGGCCTTGCGATTATGACGCTTTAAACAGTCTTGTGAAAGAGAAGGATATTAAAAACATTTTCCAGGCCCATACGGATGAACAAAAAATGCTGGGAAG